>NZ_DAMBQK010000012.1:0-124056 GCF_032062175.1 Atlantibacter sp. | reverse complement strand
ATCCTGCACGACCCACCAATGTAAAAAAGCGCCCTAAAGGCGCTTTTTTGCTATCTGCGGTTTACTGCGTTAACGCCTTTACCAGCCTCATTACCGTCGGTGTGGTATGCGCGGGTTGATAGACAATATATAAATCCGCCGGTATGCGCTCTTTGAGCGGCCTAAATACCACTCCTGGCCACTGCATCTGTGCATAGCTGTCCGCCATTAACGTCACCCCCAACCCCATACTTATCATCGCCAGCACCGTCTGCGGCTCTACCGCTTCGCGAATTATCATTGGCGAAAATCCGGCCTTCTGGCATACCCGCTGTAAAAACGACCAGTCAGAATGAACCGATGGCAACGTGACGAAATATTCATTACGTAGCGTTTCAAGCGGAATAGTTTGCTGGCTTGCCAACGGGCTATCCTGCGGCAGAGCCACCAGAAATGCGGCTTCATGCAGCCGTAATCCAACCATCCCCTGCGGCAGGTCGAGCGCCATTCGCCAGATACCGGCATCCAGCTCATGGCGCTCAAGTAACGCCAACTGCATTCCCGGCGATTTTTCGCGAAATTGAACGTCCACATTGGGGTTGTCGCGCAAAAACGCGTGCATTACCGGTCGCATACGGCCCCACATCGCGGTGCCCACCACGCCCAGCTCAATTCGCCCTCCCTCCCCCCGACTAATTTGCTCCACACGCGCCAGCGACGAATTGACCATCGCCAGCAGGCGTCGTGATTCTTCCATCAGGATTTTGCCCGCGTAGGTCAGCGCCACGCTGCGGGAATGGCGAACAAACAACAGCGTACCCAGTTGGGTTTCCAGCTCTTTAATATGCAGGCTTAACGGCGGCTGAGACATATTCAACCTTGCCGCCGCGCGTCCAAAATGCAGCTCTTCGGCTACCGCCAAAAAATAACGCAGCAGTTTGAGATCGGTTCGATACGCCTGTTCCATGTCTGCGCCTCCTGCCATTACCGCTTCATACCCTGTTATTTATCATTCGTAGATTAATGAGACAGTGATTTAAGCAGGGTTTTATCGGGCTGATGCCGGTAATGAAAACTGAGCGAAAACAGCACGGCCAGCGCGAACGCGTAGGCGGCAAATACCAGCCATATCGTCGGCCACGCCTTTACGCCCTCGGCGGAGAAATAATCCACCGCCATACCGCTTAAAATCGACCCCACCCACGCACCGATGCCGTTAACCATGGTCATAAAAAGCCCCTGCGCACTGGAACGGATCGACGGATCGACTTCCTGCTCGACAAATACCGAACCGGAAATATTAAAAAAGTCGAATGCGCATCCATACACAATCATCGACAACAGCAAAAAGATCGTCCCACTGGCGGAGGGATCCCCAAGAGCAAATAAGCCGAAGCGCAGCGTCCAGGCAACCATGCTCATTAGCATCACGAGCTTGATACCGTAGCGTTTGAGAAAGCACGGGATGGTTAAAATAAACCCCACTTCGGACATCTGCGAAACGGAAAGCAACAATGAAGGGTATTTGACGATAAAGCTGTCGGCGAATAGCGGATCGCGGGCGAAGTCATGCAGGAATGGGCTACCAAAAGTATTGGTGATTTGCAGCACCGCGCCCAGCAGCATGGCGAACAAAAAGAATACCAGCATCAGCGGCTGCTTAAACAATACCAGCGCATTCAAACCCAGTTTTGCCGCCAGGCCAGGCTGTGTTTTCTTTTTAGCGCAGGGAACCGGCGGCAGGGTTAAAGCATACAGCGCCATAAATAACGACGCTCCAGAAGCGATAAATAACTGGACGTTACTCAGCTCAAAGCCCAGCAGGCTTATAGCCCACATGGCGACAATAAACCCCAGAGTGCCGTACACGCGGATGGGCGGAAAACAACTCACCGTATCCATCCCCGCCTTCTCAAGACAGCAATACGAGATGCTATTCGACAGCGCAATGGTCGGCATAAACGCCATGGCGTTAACCAGCATCGCCCAGAACATAATGTCTGGTTCACTAACGTGGGCAGCGTATCCCAACGCGCCAGCGCAGATTAAATGGCACAGGCAATAAGCACGCTCAGCCCGTAACCATTTGTCGGCAATAATTCCCACCAGCGCTGGCATAATGATCGCCGCCAGGCCTTTTGAGCTGTATACCATTCCGACATTTGCGCCGGTGAAATGGAGGGTATTAATCATGTACGAGCCCAGGGTCACCAGCCAACTTCCCCAGATAAAATACTGCATAAACGACATGATCTTTAAACGGCCTGCAATGCCCATAATCATTGTCCTTATAGCACTGTAAATCCCTTATATACGGGGTAATTTGCCCAGAAAACCGCAAATTAAGTCGATAAAGTTTTGCCGGGAGAGTTCCGCTGCCGCCAGGGTTTGACTGTGGGATAAGGTCACGTCGCTCAGTCCTTCCGCCATATTCGTTATCGCCGCTACCGCGACCACTTTCAGGCCGCAATGGCGGGCGGAAATCACCTCTGGCACCACCGACATCCCCACCACATCACCACCGATAATCTGCATCATGCGGATTTCCGCTGCGGTCTCAAAGTTGGGGCCGGGGTAAGACACAAATACACCTTCGTGGAGCGGGAAGCCCTGATGCGCGGCGACCTGTTGCAACAGCGCGCGGTAATCGGCGTCATAGGCATTGGCCAGCGAGAAAAAGCGCTCACCGAACCGCTCATCATTCGGCCCCACCAGCGGGGAGCCCGGCATCATATTGATATGATCCGTTAGCGAGACCAGTTGGCCAGGCCCTACCGCAGGGCGCAGCGACCCCGCCGCGTTGGTGCAAAACAACAGTTCGCATCCCAACAATTTGAAAGTACGGATGGCCCCGGTCATCACGGACATTCCTCGTCCTTCATAGAAATGACCGCGCCCTTTCATACAGGCAACGTCGATGCCCGCCAGTTGGCCTAGCACCAACTCTCCGGCATGCCCGTGTACGGTGCTGACCGGGAAACCGGGCAATTTTTGAAATGAGATGGCAACTGCATCGGTGATCTGGTCGGCTAACGCCCCCAGCCCGGAGCCGAAGATAAACGCAACGCGGGGAGTAAAATCAGGTTTATGTGCGCGAATGATTTCAGCGCAGAGATCGGGTTGAGAGTGCAGAGTCGCGGTCATAACGCTTCCTTCAGAGTAATGAGTCTCTGAGTTATAACGACAGACCATGGCTAACAACCAATACACTTTGCCCGACTAATCAATAGCGTTTTTATATCGATTGTTCTGCGCCAGATACTCAAGTTATTAAAAAACGGGCCGATAGAGTCGTACTGGCAAGAAAAGGAGGCTCAAATGACAACGATATCTACCACCACTTCAGTACTCACCAGCGGCGGCGGAAGCAGCGCATCCCAGGGTAACAGCCTTGCGGCGCAAATCACCCGCCTTACCCAGCAAATCACCAAACTCACCCAACAGTTGAAAGACATCCCCAACAGCAGCGGCAGCGCTGAGCAGAAGCAAAAGCAGCAAGAGCTGATCCAGACGCAGATTAAAATGCTGCAAGCCCAGCTGGCGCAATTGCAGCGCCAGCAGGTGGAAGAAGCCCAGAAGAAACAAGAACAGCAAAGCAGCACCGCAAGCGTTAACGCGCCGGCCAGCGATCGTCAGGTTGATGTTTACGTCTGATCGTCCGGCACGTTAAACAGCGGATCGTGGATGCGCGCCTGGGTCAGGCACTGTGCCTGCGCGCGTACCACGTCCCAAATAGCCTGCGCCGCACCGGACAGCGATCTTTTCTTCCGTTGCACCAGCATCAGCCGCCGTTCGATAACCGGCGTCAGCGGTTTGACCACCAGGTGGCAGCCCTGCGGCAAAGGCAGCGCCAGCGCGGGCAGCACGCTAATACCAATCCCCGCCTCCACCATAGGAAACAGCGTTGCTGGATGGCCAATTTCCTGGACAATACTGGCTTCAATACGCTGGCGGTGAAGCGCCGCGTCGATCAATGGGCGGCTTCCTGACGCATAATCCTGTAAAACCAGCAGCTGGTCTTGCAGCGCCTGCCAGGGAACATAGCGTTGCTGGCTGAAAGGATGATCCTCACGGCATAATAATAAAAACGGCTCTGACAGCACCGCCTCGCATTGCAGATCGCTTACCGGGCCTGGGTCAATCACAATGCCGAAATCCACTTCGCCCTGACGAATACTCTCCAGTACCCACTGCTGCGGCCTGTCGTGCAGCACAAAATCGATTTCCGGGTAGTCGCGATTGCTTTGCGCGATGCACTGCGGAATTAAGTGCGCGGATATCGTCTGGCTGGCCGCAACGCGTACCGTCCCCGATAGCTGCTGCCCAACCCGTCCGGCATCGCGTAAGGTACTGTTCAGCTCATCCAGTAAGCGCTCCAACCGCGCAGCAAGCTGATGCCCGGCCTCGGTCATCACGACTTCCCGGGTGGTGCGATCGAACAGCCGCACGCCGCACTGGCGCTCAAGCTCTTTTACACTGTGGCTCACGGCGGATTGACTTAAGCCGATGATGTCTCCGGCGCGGCTGAAACTTTTGGCCTGCGCGACGGTAACAAAGGTGCGCAACTGGCGCAGTGAGACATTCATACATTTCCTTCATGAATGGATGCAATAAATCAATTTTATTTCTCAAAATGAAAAACGCAAAATAACACCTCGACTCAGGAGAGATTATGAAACTTTTGCGTATCCTCGATCCGTTTACTATCACGCTGATTACCGTGGTGTTACTGGCTTCGTTCTTACCGGCACGCGGCGGATTCGTTCCGTTCTTCGAAGGGCTTACCACGGCGGCCATTGCCTTGCTCTTCTTTATGCACGGCGCCAAGCTGTCGCGTGAAGCGATTATCGCGGGTGGCAGCCACTGGCGGTTACATCTTTGGGTGATGTGCAGTACTTTCATTCTCTTCCCGGTGCTTGGCGTGCTGTTCGCGTGGTGGGCACCGGTCAACGTCAGCCAGGAGCTCTACACCGGATTTCTCTATCTGTGTATTTTGCCCGCTACCGTACAGTCTGCTATCGCCTTTACCTCGCTGGCGGGCGGCAACGTTGCGGCGGCGGTCTGTTCGGCTTCGGCATCAAGCCTGCTGGGGATTTTCCTGTCGCCGCTGCTGGTCGGGCTGGTGATGAATATGCACGGTGCGGAAGGCAGCCTTGAGCAGGTCGGCAAAATTATGCTGCAACTGCTGTTGCCGTTTGTGCTGGGCCATCTGTCGCGCCCGTGGATTGGTGGCTGGGTGGCGCGTCATAAAAAATTGATTTCGGTCACCGATCAGACCTCTATCCTGCTGGTGGTGTATACCGCCTTCAGCGAGGCCGTCGTTAACGGCATCTGGCACCAGGTGGGCCTGGGTTCGTTACTGTTTATCGTGGTGGTCAGCCTGGTGCTGTTAGCCATCGTGATAGTGGTGAACGTGGTGGTCGCCCGCAAATGCGGCTTCAGCAAAGCTGATGAGATCACCATTGTGTTCTGCGGCTCGAAGAAAAGCCTGGCCAACGGCATCCCGATGGCCAACATTCTGTTCCCGACGTCGGTAATTGGGATGATGGTGCTGCCGCTGATGATTTTCCACCAGATCCAGTTGATGGTCTGCGCGGTACTGGCGCGGCATTATAAACATCAGACCGAGCAGTTGCAGGCGCAGGAAAATGCCCGCGCCGCAAAAGTCTGAGGCTACTTCCTGAGGGGCTGAACCAGATGCGTCAGCCCCTCGGTTTTGATCAGTAACGTTATCGACAGTAGCTCGCCCAGCCGCCCGGCTGGGAATTGATCCTTGCGGGCGAACCACAGCAGATACTCTTCCGGCAAATCAATCAGCCTGCGGCCTTTGTATTTACCAAACGGCATCTCAGTATTGGCGATAGCGATGAGCTGCTCTTTTTCCATGTCATTCACCCAGCAGGCGCATCATTTCGTCTTCGTCGATCACTGCAATGCCCAGTTCCTGCGCCTTCGCCAGTTTTGAGCCCGCCGCTTCCCCGGCAATCACCAGATCGGTTTTTTTCGACACGCTGCCCGCCACTTTCGCGCCGAGGGCTGTCAGCCGCGCTTTGGCGTCATCGCGCGAAAGCTGGCTCAGCGAGCCGGTCAGTACCACCGTTTTCCCAGCGAACGGACTGTCGATCTCTTCCGCTTTGATCACCAGCGGTTCAGGCCAACTGATACCGATATCTTCTACTAACTGGCGGATGACTTCACGGTTGCTCTCTTCCTCGAAGAAGTTAAACACATGTGTCGCCACCACGATCCCTACGTCCGGGACTTTTTGCAGCTCTTCAATGCTGGCCTTTGTTAACGCATCCAGGTTGCCAAAGTAAGACGCCAGCCCTGCCGCCGTGGCCTCACCCACTTCACGGATGCCCAGCGCGTACAGGAAGCGCGCAAACGTGGTGGATTTGGCTTTCTCCAGCGCGTCGACCACGTTCTGCGCCGATTTCGGCCCCATACGTTCCAGGCCGGTGAGTTTTCCGGCGGTTAACCGGAACAGATCCGCTGGCGTATGGACGTACTCTTTCTCAACCAGCTGATCGATGATTTTGTCGCCCATGCCGTCAACGTCCATCGCCCGGCGGGAAACAAAATGCTTCAGGGATTCTTTACGCTGCGCACCGCAAATCAATCCGCCGGTGCAGCGCGCCACCGCTTCGCCCTCGACGCGCTCCACATCGGAACCGCAAACCGGACAGTGTGTCGGGAAGGCGACTTCGCGGGTCTCCTCCGGACGTTCGGAGAGCACCACGTTGACCACCTGCGGGATCACATCCCCGGCGCGGCGGATCACCACTTTATCGCCTATACGCAACCCCAGCCGTTCAATCTCGTCTGCGTTGTGCAGCGTGGCGTTGCTGACCAGCACGCCCGCCACCTGAACCGGCTCAAGACGCGCGACTGGCGTAATGGCACCGGTGCGCCCGACCTGGAACTCCACATCACGCACAAAGGTCAATTGCTCCTGAGCCGGGAATTTAAAGGCCACCGCCCAGCGTGGGGCGCGCGCCACAAAGCCCAGTTGCTCCTGCAAATCCAGTGAATCGACTTTGATTACCACGCCGTCGATATCAAAACCCAACTGCGGGCGGTCGGCCTCGACCTGATGATAAAATGCCAGCACCTCTTCCGGGCTCTGGCAAAGGCGGGTGCGATGGCTTATCGGCAGGCCCCATTTGGCAAACTGTTGCAGGCGCTGATAGTGGCTGGCTGGCAGTTCGCCGCCTTCCAGAATGCCAATGCCGTAGCAGTTAAAAGTCAGCGGACGTTTTGCCGTAATGCGCGGATCGAGCTGGCGCAGCGATCCCGCCGCCGCGTTGCGCGGGTTGGCGAAGACTTTACCGCCGGTGCGCCGGGCCTCTTCGTTGATTTTTTCAAATCCGGCCTGAGGCAGGAAAACCTCACCGCGCACTTCCAGACGCGCCGGAATATCGTCGCCGCGCAGTTTCAACGGGATCGCCCGTACGGTACGAATATTAGAAGTAATATCTTCCCCGGTTGTGCCGTCACCACGGGTAGCGGCGCGGACCAGCAAACCATTTTCGTACAGCAGGCTTACCGCCAGGCCGTCAAGCTTGAGCTCACAGCAGTAAATCAGGGCTTCGCTGCTTTTTAATCGGTCCTGCACGCGCTTGTTGAAGGCCAGAAAGCTGCTTTCATCGAACACGTTATCCAGCGACAGCATTGGCACTTCATGGCGGATTTGGGTGAACGCCGTCAGCGGCGCGGCGCCAACGCGCTGGGTTGGCGAGTCCGGGGTAATTAACGTGGGATTATCCGCTTCGAGGGCGCGCAATTCGTTCATCAACCGGTCGTATTCGGCGTCCGGGACCTCAGGCGCATCCATCACATGATACAAATATTCATGATGGCGAAGCGTGGTTCTAAGTTCAGTCAGTTTTTGTTCTATTGAGTCCATATCACACCACCAATGAAAAAAACCCCCGACGATGCGGGGGCTTAGAGAATGTTGTTCACCGCACGCACGTTATGCGTTGGCTTCTTTCACTTCACGGATTCGATCCTGGTATTCACGCAGTTTTTGCGGGGTCATCATGCGACGCTGATCGTCCAGCACCACGCCGCCGACTTCATCGGCAATGTGCTGCGCAGACTGAAGCATCAGCTTGAAGTTCTGGATCTCATCACCGTAGGAAGGCACCTGCATAAAGATGGTGACGCCAGGCGTCGCGAACGTGTGCATGTTTTCTGGATCGAACGATCCCGGCTTGACCATATTCGCCAGGCTGAACAGGACCGGGCCACTGCCGTCCGGGCTCAGGTGCCGATGAAAAATGTTCATTTCACCAAATGTGAAACCTGCCTGCTGGATGCTGTTAAGCAATACGTCGCCGTTAAGCTGAGTACCCGCGTGAGCCGAAACGTTCATCACGATAACGGTCTCTTTAAGGCGCGGTTTTTCAGGTGCCGGCGCGGGAGCGGGTTCAGGCTGTGCCACAGGCTCTGGCTGAGGCGCATGGGCCACTGGCTGCTGTTGCGGCGCAGTTGGCTGCGGTTCCTGCGGCCTTGCTACAGGCTGAGCTGGCGCTGGCTGCGGCGCAGCGGGGCCCTGCTGGACAGGCTGCGGCTGCACCGGCGCGCGTTGCTCAGGTTCCTGAGGACGAGCCACGGGTTGGCGCGGCTGCGAAGACGCGTAAGGAGGCTGGTAGTTATGCTGCGGCGCTTCCGGTTGGCGAGGCGGCTCAGGTTCCCGGGAGACGCTGTCATGATCGGGTGCAACGCGGCGAACACGCACTTCACCGACCCCTTCGTCTTCCATGTCGTCGCCATCATCATCAGAATCGTCATCACGCCTCGACTTCATCCGTTTAATCGGACGGTCGCGGAACACAGAAGAGCGTTCCTTACGGCTGGTCCACAGGCCGTGCACCAGTAAGGCTATTATGGCGATTGCGCCAACAATGATTAATATCAGACGCAAATCCTGCATCATTATATTCTCTGTTGTTCTAACACCTTGCCACTGCGGCAAACATTTACTCACTAAGAGTATTTGCCCATCTGCTCAAGTGCAAGTCCACTCACGTTTTTCTCCGCATAAAGATGAAATAAAACGTGTTTTTTGCTGTTTTTTCGACCATTTCCGAACTGGCGATATTTCCGGGCTCGGTTAAGATAGCCTGCGTTGACCCTGGCTGATATTAAAGGAGTAAGCCTCAATATGGTTTCACAATCCGGCGGCACGCCGCGTAGCGGTCTGTATTACTTTTCTCAGGGCTGGAAACTGGTCACGCTGCCAGGCATTCGCCGGTTCGTTATCCTGCCGTTACTGATCAACATTCTACTGATGGGCGGCGCGTTCTGGTGGCTGTTTTCCCAGTTTGATGTCTGGATCCCGCAGTTGATGTCCTATGTGCCTGACTGGCTGCAATGGCTGAGCTATGTCATCTGGCCGCTGGTGGTGCTTTCCGTGCTGCTGATCTTCGGTTATTTCTTTTCTACTCTGGCGAACTGGATTGCCGCGCCGTTTAACGGCCTGCTGGCGGAACAACTCGAAGCGCGCTTAACCGGCGCTACCCCGCCGGATACCGGCGTGTTCGGCATCATCAAAGACGTGCCGCGCATTATGAAGCGCGAATGGCAAAAGCTTGCCTGGTATTTGCCGCGCGCCATCGTTCTGCTGCTCCTCTACTTTATCCCCGGCATCGGCCAGACCGTCGCACCGGTGCTGTGGTTTTTATTTAGCGCCTGGATGCTGGCCATCCAGTATTGCGACTATCCTTTCGATAACCATAAAGTGCCCTTTAAAGAGATGCGCGTGGCTCTGCGCGAACGCAAGTTTACCAATATGCAGTTCGGGGCGCTGGTTAGCCTGTTTACGCTGATTCCGTTTTTAAATCTGGTGATTATGCCGGTAGCGGTGTGCGGTGCTACCGCGATGTGGGTGGACTGCTACCGCCGCCGCCATGCGCAGTGGCAATAACCGTCAGCCACTGAAACGAGACGGCTTATGCCGTCTCTTATTCTATAATGGTCATCATTATTTCTCATCAGCATATAGATATGCGAATTACTTACTTCCCCCTGGTAGGGAAGTGCGTATGCTAACTCTGTTTCCCAAATTTCATACAGTTAAGGACAGGCCATGAGTAAGATTTATGAAGATAACTCGCTGACTATCGGTCATACGCCGCTGGTTCGACTGAACCGTATCGGTAACGGACGCATCCTGGCGAAGGTAGAATCACGCAACCCAAGCTTCAGCGTCAAATGCCGCATCGGTGCCAATATGATTTGGGATGCCGAAAAACGTGGCGTACTGAAACCGGGCGTAGAGCTGGTTGAACCCACCAGCGGCAACACCGGTATCGCGCTGGCGTATGTCGCCGCCGCACGCGGTTACAAACTGACCCTGACCATGCCGGAAACCATGAGCATCGAACGCCGCAAGTTGCTGAAAGCGCTGGGCGCGAACCTGGTGCTGACTGAAGGCGCGAAAGGCATGAAAGGCGCAATTCAGAAAGCGGAAGAAATTGTCGCCAGCGATCCGGCAAAATATCTGCTGCTTCAGCAGTTCAGCAACCCGGCGAACCCGGAAATCCACGAAAAAACCACCGGCCCGGAAATCTGGGAAGACACCGATGGCCAGGTAGACGTGTTTATCTCCGGCGTGGGTACTGGCGGTACGCTGACCGGCGTGAGCCGTTATATCAAGAACACCAAAGGGAAATCCGAGCTGATCACCGTGGCGGTCGAGCCGACCGATTCCCCGGTTATCGCCCAGGCGCTGGCTGGCGAAGAGCTGAAACCAGGCCCGCACAAAATTCAGGGTATCGGTGCAGGCTTTATTCCGGGCAACCTGGATCTGAAACTGATCGATAAAGTGGTTGCGATCACTAACGACGAAGCCATCTCCACCGCGCGTCGCCTGATGGAAGAAGAAGGCATTCTGGCGGGTATCTCTTCCGGTGCTGCCGTTGCTGCCGCGCTCAAACTTCAGGAAGACGAAGCCTTTACCAACAAGAACATTGTGGTTATCCTTCCGTCTTCAGGTGAGCGTTATCTGAGCACCGCTTTGTTTGCCGATCTCTTTACTGAGAAAGAATTGCAACAATGATGCCAGATTGTTAATTGTGAATAAAAAAGCACCTTTCAGGGTGCTTTTTTGTGCCCTGCTTCAAACTTTCACCGCTCCTGGCATTGCCTCATCTCGCTGGCTCTGGTATTTAAGCATCAATTTATTTCGATGCGTGAAATTAATCATTATTGGATTAGTATCGGCTGAATCGATTTAATGATTTGGTTAAGCTTTGTTATTAGCTGCATAATGATTGATGACGAGCGAAACGCGGGTCGCTTCACGGCGCAGTGCGATTTCGCAGTTCTGGCATTCTGTGCCGCGTTGCCTTGAACGCCGGCACAACTTTCAGGCTAAAGTGTGGCCGCCAGGCTAGACTTTAGTTCCACAACACTAAACCTATAAGTTGGGGAAATATAATGTTCCAGCAAGAAGTTACCATTACCGCTCCGAACGGCCTGCATACCCGCCCTGCTGCTCAGTTTGTTAAAGAAGCGAAAGGCTTCACGTCTGATATCACTGTGACCTCCAACGGCAAAAGCGCCAGCGCAAAAAGCCTGTTCAAACTACAAACTCTCGGTCTGACCCAGGGCACTGTGGTAAGCATCTCTGCGGAAGGCGAAGACGAGCAGAAAGCTGTTGAGCATTTAGTAAAACTGATGGCTGAACTCGAGTAAGTTCCGGGTTCTTATTAATATCAGTCACAAGTAAGGTAGGGTTATGATTTCAGGCATTTTAGCATCCCCGGGTATCGCTTTCGGCAAAGCACTGCTGCTGAAAGAAGATGAGATTGTCATCGACCGGAAAAAGATTTCTGCCGATAAGGTTGATCAGGAAGTTGAGCGTTTCCTGAGTGGGCGTGCCAAGGCCTCTACGCAGTTAGAAGCGATCAAAGTCAAAGCCGGCGAAACTTTCGGTGAGGAAAAGGAAGCCATCTTCGAAGGCCACATCATGTTGCTGGAAGATGAGGAGCTAGAGCAGGAAATCATAGCCCTGATTAAGGACAAGCTCATCACTGCCGACGCGGCAGCTTATGACGTTATCGAAGGCCAGGCGACTGCGCTGGAAGAGCTCGATGACGAATACCTGAAAGAGCGTGCGGCTGACGTGCGCGACATCGGTAAACGCCTGCTGCGTAATATTCTTGGCCTCGCCATTATCGATTTAAGCGCGATTCAGGACGAAGTGATCCTGGTTGCCGTCGATCTGACGCCATCTGAAACCGCACAGCTAAATCTGAAAAAGGTGCTGGGTTTCATCACCGATATCGGTGGCCGTACTTCCCACACCTCTATCATGGCACGTTCCCTGGAACTGCCTGCCATTGTGGGTACTGGCAGCATCACCTCCCAGGTGAAAAACGGCGACTATCTGATCCTCGATGCGGTAAACAATAAAGTTTACGTGAACCCGAGCGATGAAGAGATCGAAACCCTGCGCAACATTCAAACGCAGGTTGCTGAAGAAAAAGCAGAACTGGCGAAACTGAAAGATCTGCCGGCCATCACCCTTGACGGCCACCAGGTTGAAGTTTGCGCCAACATCGGTACCGTGCGCGACGTCGCAGGCGCTGAGCGCAACGGCGCGGAAGGCGTGGGCCTGTACCGTACCGAATTCCTGTTTATGGATCGCGACGCGCTGCCAACCGAAGAAGAGCAGTTCGCTGCTTACAAAGCCGTGGCGGAAGCCTGCGGTTCTCAGGCGGTGATCGTCCGGACTATGGACATCGGCGGCGACAAAGAATTGCCGTACATGAACTTCCCGAAAGAAGAGAACCCGTTCCTGGGCTGGCGTGCCGTGCGCATCGCCATGGACCGCAAAGAGATCCTGCGCGATCAGCTGCGTGCCATCCTGCGTGCCTCCGCTTTCGGAAAACTGCGCATCATGTTCCCAATGATCATCTCCGTTGAAGAAGTCCGTGTGCTGAAAACAGCCATCGAGACCTTCAAACAGGAACTGCGCGATGAAGGCAAAGCCTTTGACGAATCTATTGAAGTTGGCGTGATGGTGGAAACACCGGCGGCGGCGACAATTGCGCGTCATTTGGCCAAAGAAGTCGACTTCTTTAGTATCGGAACGAACGATTTAACACAGTACACCCTGGCAGTTGATCGCGGTAATGATATGATTTCACATCTTTACCAGCCGATGTCGCCGTCTGTACTGACTCTAATTAAGCAAGTGATTGATGCATCTCATGCAGAAGGTAAATGGACCGGAATGTGTGGTGAGCTTGCAGGCGACGAACGTGCTACACTTCTGTTGTTGGGGATGGGTCTGGATGAATTCAGTATGAGTGCCATTTCTATCCCGCGTATCAAGAAGATAATTCGTAATACGAATTACGAAGATGCGAAGGTGTTAGCAGAGCAGGCTCTTGCTCAACCGACAACGGACGAGTTAATGACGCTGGTTAACAAGTTCATTGAAGAAAAAACAATCTGCTAATCCACGAGATGCGGCCCAAATTACTGCTTAGGAGAGAAGGCTAATGGGGTTATTTAGTAAACTGTTCGGTGACAAAGGCAATAGCGACACCGGAACCATTGAGATCGTTGCTCCACTGTCTGGCGAAATCGTTAATATTGAAGATGTGCCGGATGTAGTGTTCGCGGAAAAAATCGTTGGTGATGGTATTGCTATCAAACCAACCGGTAACAAAATGGTTGCACCGGTTGACGGCACCATCGGTAAAATCTTTGAAACCAACCACGCCTTCTCTATCGAGTCCGATAGCGGCATTGAGCTTTTCGTTCACTTCGGTATCGATACCGTTGAGTTGAAAGGCGAAGGCTTCAAGCGTATCGCTGAAGAAGGTCAACGCGTGAAAGTTGGCGATCCGGTTATCGAATTCGATCT
This sequence comes from Atlantibacter sp., assembly GCF_032062175.1. Taxonomy (NCBI): domain Bacteria; kingdom Pseudomonadati; phylum Pseudomonadota; class Gammaproteobacteria; order Enterobacterales; family Enterobacteriaceae; genus Atlantibacter; species Atlantibacter sp. The sequence continues at coordinate 110,192 of NZ_DAMBQK010000012.1, read as the reverse complement.
GCCGCTGCTGGAAGAGAAAGCCAAATCCACGCTGACGCCGGTTGTTATTTCCAATATGGACGAAATCAAAGAGCTGAATAAGCTGTCTGGTAGCGTGACCGTAGGCGAAACGCCGGTAATCCGCATCAAGAAGTAATGCTGCTTTAGTAAAAATGGCGCCGAAAGGCGCCATTTTTTTATCCTGCTCACTCAGGGATGTTCCGGCAGCGCCAGTTCATCAAACCCTAACGCCAGCGTGTGGCGCATCACGTCGACAACCCGGTCGCTCGCCCCTTTCACTGCTTCGGGAAGGCTCACGCCCTGTAGCAGTTTGCCCGCCAGCGCCGAACAGAACAGATCCCCCGTCCCTTTCAGCTCCGCATTGACGCGAGGATGAACAAACACCTCGATATTTTGCGCTGTCACCAGAGCCACCTGCATACGGTCAGACGGCAGATCCTCGCCTGGCGCGCTGGTGACCGCTACCCACTTTGTGTTCCCGGTCAGCAGCGTTCTGGCGGCGTCTACCGCCTGGGCTAAGGTGGGGCTGGCGCGGCCCGTCAGGCGCTCCAGTTCAAAGGCGTTAGGCGTGATGCCGGTCGCCAGCGGCAATAGTCGTTCGCGATAGGCCTGCGGCAATTCTTGCTTCACATAGATGCCGCTGTCGGTATCACCCATTACCGGATCGATTATCACCCAGAGATGCGGATAGCGTTCGCGCACCTGCTCAAGCCAGCCGGCGAGGATCTCCGCCTGCCCGACGCTGCCGAGGTAGCCGGTAATAATCCCCTTCACATGCCGCACCGCATCGCGTTCCAGCAGGCCGTTGAGATAGCCTTTAAACCACTCGTCAGGAATGGCTCCGCCGTACAGACTGGGATAATGCGGCGTGTTGCTGAGCAGTACCGTGGGAACGGCCATAGCCCTGAAGCCTGCCTGTTGCAGCGTGGGAATGGCGATACTGTTGCCCACGCTGCCGTACACCACCTGCGACTGAACGGAAATAATATCCGTGCGCAGCGCACGCTGCCCGTCGCCAAATAAGATTGCGGTCATCCTTTTATCCTTCCCTGGTCATCAGGGCATGCTATCCGCGAACACAGAAGCGGCTTAAATGCCTGCTCCCTGCGCGTAGCTCTCTTCACCGAATACGCCGGTCGAGAGATAACGGTCGCCGCGATCGCAGATAATCGCTACAACAATTGCGCCTGGATTTTCACGCGCCACCCGCAAAGCGCCAGCCACGGCCCCGCCGGAACTCACGCCGCAGAAGATGCCTTCACGGCTGGCTAACTCGCGCATAGTATTTTCTGCTTCTCGCTGATGAATATCCAGCACAGCATCCACTAAGTCAGCATTATAAATGCCCGGCATGTATTCTTCCGGCCAGCGCCTGATGCCCGGAATGCTGCTGCCCTCTTCCGGTTGCAGGCCGACAATCGTCACGGGTTTTGCCTGTTCGCGCAAAAAGCGGCTGACGCCGGTAATAGTACCGGTAGTGCCCATGCTGGAGACGAAATGGGTGATGCGCCCATCGGTTTGACGCCAGATTTCCGGGCCGGTGGTACGGTAATGCGCCAGAGGATTATCAGGATTGTTGAACTGGTCGAGGATGTAACCTTCGCCGCGATCCGCCATTTCCTGTCCCAGATCGCGCGCGCCTTCCATGCCCTGCTCTTTAGTCACCAGCACCAGATCCGCGCCGTACGCGCGCATCGCCGCGCGGCGCTCCATGCTCATGTTGTCCGGCATCAGCAGCTTCATGCGGTAGCCTTTCAGCGCCGCAATCATCGCCAGCGCAATGCCGGTATTGCCGCTGGTGGCCTCGATTAAGGTATCGCCGGGTTTGATGTCGCCGCGCTTTTCCGCTTCGACGATCATCGACAGCGCCGCCCGATCTTTTACCGACCCCGCAGGGTTATTGCCTTCCAGCTTGACCCAAATTTCACTGCCGTTATCCGGCCCCATACGCTGTAGTTTGACCAGCGGCGTATTGCCAATCGTTTGTTCTAATGTATTCACGTCAGTCTTTCCAGAGCATAAAAAAAGCGGCTACGAAGCCGCTTTCACATCGTCGATCGCAACAAACTATCAAGCTGTCTCAGCGAGAGCAATACTCTCAATTTTCTCGTTGCCGTTATACAAGCGGGCGTGTTGCAGGCCAACAAACAGCCGCTCGCCGCGATGCGGAACATAATCTTCCCGTAAAACAACGGTTAAGGTTTCATCGTACCAGCCGAGTGGCTGTACCACCAATTGCATATAGTGGCCGCGCGGGCTCACCTCCAGCACCTGCACCGGCAGCGGCGAATCCAGGCTGGTGCGGCGGCTAACGTCGACTTCCCACGGGCGCAGGAACAGATCGACCGGTCCCTGATGTGCAGGCGCATAGCCCAGCGGCCAGCGGTGCGCGCCAACGTGGAACTGGCTGCCGCGAATGGTGCCGTGCAGGCGGTTCACTTCGCCGAGGAACTCCAGCACGAAGCGGGTTTCCGGCTCGCGCCAGACGCGCTCCGGCGCATCGGCCTGTTCGATATGGCCCTGGCTCATCACTACGACGCGGTCCGCCACTTCCATGGCTTCTTCCTGATCGTGGGTCACGAACACGCTGGTGAATTTCAGTTCTTCATGCAGTTGACGCAGCCAACGGCGCAGTTCTTTACGCACCTGGGCGTCCAGCGCGCCGAAAGGTTCATCCAGCAGCAGAATTTGCGGCTCAACGGCCAGCGCGCGCGCCAGAGCGACACGCTGTTTCTGGCCGCCGGAAAGCTGGGCCGGGAAGCGGTCTGCTAAATGCGCTAACTGCACCATCTCCAGCAACTGGGTCACTTTTTGTTTGATGGCGCTCGCGCTCGGGCGCTCGCGCTTCGGCAGCACGCTCAGGCCAAACGCGATGTTGTCGAACACCGTCATATGGCGGAACAGCGCGTAGTGCTGGAACACAAAACCCACTTTACGGTCGCGGGCGTGTAAACGGCTGACGTCAGTACCGTGGAAGCGGATATGCCCGCTGGTCTGGTGTTCCAGGCCTGCGATAATACGCAGCAGCGTGGTTTTGCCGGAACCGCTCGGCCCCAACAGTGCCACCATCTGGCCGGATGGGATATCCAGAGAAATATCATTAAGCACCTGGGTGCGGCCAAACGATTTTTTAATTCTGGAAATCTCAATGCTCATGATTGCTCTCCTGTTGCTGGCGCTTTTCCTGATTGTGCAAACGCCATTGCAACGCACTCTTTAAAAACAGGGTCATAATTGCCATTAACGTCAGCAGCGCAGCGGCGGTATAGGCGCCAACCGCGTTGTAATCCTGCTCAAGTAATTCGATTTGCAGCGGCAGCGACAGAGTCTCACCGCGAATGGAGCCAGAAACCACCGACACCGCGCCAAATTCGCCGATGGCGCGGGCATTGGTCAGCACCACGCCGTACAACAGTGCCCAGCGAATATTCGGCAGGGTCACGCGGCGGAACATCTGCCAGCCGGACGCGCCCAGCAAAATAGCGGCTTCGTCTTCATTACTGCCCTGGCTCAGCATCACCGGCACCAGCTCGCGCACCACAAACGGACAGGTCACGAATATGGTCACCAGCACCATGCCAGGCCAGGCAAACATCACCTGCAAATCGTTATCGCCCAGCCAGCCGCCGAGCGGGCCGTTCGAGCCGTAGAACAGCAGATACACCAGACCGGCCACCACCGGGGAAACCGCAAACGGGATATCCAGTAGGGTCAGCAGCAACTGGCGGCCCGGAAAGTTAAAGCGCGTCACCAGCCATGCCAGTAAGGTGCCGAACACCAGGTTAACCGGTACGGTGATCAGCGCGATAAGCACCGTCAACCAGATGGCGTGCAGCATGTCCGGCTCGGCCAGGTTTTGCAGCACCGGCATCAGCCCTTTGCTGAAGGCCTGAATGAAGATATACGCCATCGGTACGACCAGAATCAGCGCGCTTACCAGCACGCCGGTGCCAATCAGAAACCATTTTCCCCAGTTGGTGCCAGGCTTACCGTACGTTTTCAATTCTGTAACCTGCGCCATTAGTGACCTACCACGCGTCGGCCAAAGCGACTTTGCAATGTATTGATAGCAAACAGCAGCAGCAGCGAGGCCGCCAGGATCACCGAGGCGATGGCGCTGGCAGCCGGGTAATCAAACTCCTGCAAACGCACGAAAATCATCAGCGAGGTGACTTCCGTTTTCCAGGCGATGTTACCTGCAATAAAGATCACCGCGCCGAACTCGCCCAGGCTGCGGGTAAACGACAGCGCTACGCCCGCCATCAGCGCCGGAGACAGCTCCGGCAATACCACGCGGGTAAAGCTCTGCCAGCGGCTGGCACCGAGGGTTTCCGCCGCTTCTTCATATTCCGGGCCTAACTCTTCCAGCACCGGCTGCACGGTACGCACCACAAACGGGATACTGGTAAACGCCATCGCCACCGCGATACCCAGCCAGGTGTAGGTGACTTTAATATCCAGCATCGCCAGCCATTCGCCGTACAAGCCGTTGACTGAAAACAGCGACGCCAGGGTCAAACCCGCCACGGCGGTGGGCAGCGCAAAGGGTAAATCCATCAGCGCATCAAGAATGGTGCGCCCCGGAAAGCGGTAGCGGGTCAAAATCCACGCCATTAGCAGGCCGAACACGCCGTTAAACACGGAGGCGACACCCGCTGACAGTAGCGTGACTTTATAGGCGGCGACCACCTGCGGGTTGGTCACCACGTCCCAGTACTGCGCCCAGCTCATCTGGGCTAGCTGCATCACTAACGCGCTTAACGGCAATAACAAAATCAGGCAGACAAACAGCAGGCTGGTGCCCAGGCTTAACGTAAAGCCCGGAAGCACCCGGCGGGTAGCAACTGCAAACATTACTTACGCCCCGCCGCTAACAGCTTGTCCAGTTCGCCGCCGCTGTTGAAATGGGTTTTCATCACTTCAGGCCAGCTACCGAACTGGTCTTCCACGCGGAACAGTTCGGTCTGCGGGAATTTATCCTGCAGTTTCGCCATCACGTCCGGGTTATTCACACGGTAGTAATAATCAGTGATGATGGTCTGCGCTTTCGGGCTGTAGAGATAGTTCAGATAATCCTTCGCCGCTTTCTCAGTGCCGTTGGATTTGACGTTTTTATCCACCCAGGCCACCGGGAATTCCGCCAGCACGTTGACTTTCGGCACCACCACTTCGAAGCCTTCTTTAGCGTACTGGTTGCGGATGTTGTTCACTTCCGACTCAAAGCTAATCAGCACGTCGCCCAGGCCGCGCTCAACAAAGGTGGTGGTCGCGCCGCGTCCGCCGGTATCGAACACTTCAACGTTTTTCAGAAACTGGGTCATAAACTGGGTGGTTTTGGCTTTATCGCCGCCGTCTGCTTTATCGGCTGCGCCCCAGGCCGCGAGATAGGTGTAACGCGCGTTGCCGGAGGTTTTCGGATTCGGGAAGATCAGCTTCACGTCGGAACGCACCAGGTCATTCCAGTCATGAATATTTTTAGGGTTACCCTTACGCACCAGGAACGCCATAGTGGAGTAGAACGGCGAGCTGTTGTTCGGTAAACGGCTCTGCCAGTCCGCCGGGATCAGGTTGCCTTTGTCATGCAGGATCTGCACGTCGGTGACCTGGTTATAAGTTACAACGTCTGCCTTTAAGCCCTGCAAAATCGCCAGCGCCTGTTTCGACGAGCCGGCGTGAGATTGCTTGATGGTCAGCTTATCGCCGTTATTTTCCTGCGCCCATTGCGCCTCGAACGGCGGGTTAAGCGCGGAAAACAGCTCGCGAGACACATCGTAAGAACTGTTCAGTAATTCAGTTGCCTGCGCAGGGCCAGCTAACACCAGGACTGCAAGCGCACTGCAAATTTTTTTCGCTGATTTAACGGCCATTACGCACCCTTATAAATGTGATGTCGATCCTGGCCTCAGTGTATTTATAACGCGTGTTAAAGCAGTAACGCTTTTATATACCGTTTGGTGATTTGGAAGTCGAAAAGAGAATAAGCGCGGCAGAAAACCGCGCTGTGCAGAGATTACAAACTGTTGATGCGGTCCAGCGACGGCGCAAAATAGTAGCCGCCGGTCACCGGTTTAGTGAAGCGCAGCATGGCGTCGCGTTTGCCGTCCAGGTCGCCGAACATGCTCAGTAACTGCTGTTCGATGTTGCGCAGGGTGGCGCAGTAGGCGCAGAAGTAAAGGCCGTGGATGCCGCTGGCGGTGCCGTACGGCAGGCTTTGGCGGACAATCTTCAGCCCTTTGCCGTTCTCTTTGAGATCGACGCGGGTCAGGTGCGAAGTCACCGGGCGCGCATCGCCGTCGATTTCTTCGTTATCCTGTTTGGTGCGGCCAATCATCATCTCCTGATCCGGCACGCTCATCCGGTTCAACTGTTTGAGATTATGCTCCCAGCGCTGAACAAACACGTAGCTGCCACCCGCGTCCATTCCGTCGTTAATCACCGCGACGCTGCGACGCACTTCATCCCCGGCCGGGTTTTCGGTACCGTCGACAAAGCCGCTGAGATCGCGGTCTTCCACCCAGCGGAAGCCGTGAGTTTCCTCCACCACGCTAATCGCGTCGCCAAAGGCGGCGATGGCCGCCTGAGCCACGGAGAAATTCACGTCGTGACGTAGCGACAGAATATGGATCAGTAAATCGTGCTGAGTGGCGGGCGCAAGGCCTTTGCCCAACGGCGCGAAGTTTTTCAGCTCTTCGCCGCCCACGCCGCCGCTGATATCGCGCCAGACGTCGTGCCCGAAGGCCACCACCGCGCCCAAATGCGCGTCGGGGAAGGCCGCCCGTAGCCCGGCCAGCTTACTGTTAAACGCTTTACAACCTTCGCGCACCGCATCCAGATTGTCGGATACCCGCGCTTCAATCCAAATCGCGGCGCGGCAATGTTCGGGCAGAATGCCACTTTGAACCTGAGACATCTCTCCTCCTGAAAACAAGGCCACGGAACGTGACCAGAGATGCCCGGCATTTTACCTGATTTTTCGCGCCGCGCCTTGCCCACGCGCAAGATCGCCGTGCTTAACGACGCCAGACGATTTTGCTGAGTTTCCAGCTTTTTAACGCATCATCAGACGGCATCAGGCCTTCCGGCCCGCGCCACTCGCCGGTAAACAGATACGCGATGTGTTTGCTGTCCGGGGCCAGGCATTCCACGGCGCTGGCGTCATCGCCGCTGCCCTTCTGGCACGCGCCGTAGGCTTTGCTGTACAGGGCGCTAAATTGAGCGCCGATTTTCACTCCGCTGGCGGTTTGCACGTCCGGATCCAGCACCTCAATGCGGCTCACGGTGCCGTTCTCGCCGTTAATTACCATCGCCAGCTTGTCGTCTTTCAGCGCTTCGTAATAGCGCACAATGTTGCCGTTGGCGGTTTTCATCCCGCTGCGCAATCGGTAGTCACCGTCCAGGCCATCGGCGATGGCTTTCTCGTCCATCGCCGTGCTGGCGGTGATATCGCCGACGCCGTTTTCACTGACTTCAACAGAAGAGCTAAACCAGTTGACGGGGTTCATTGCGCCCCAGTTCATCCCCGAAAGGGTTGAACACCCGGAAAGTAAGAGCGGTGCCGCACACACCAGCAAACGCAGTTTCATTCGCGATTCCTTTTTTAAAAAACAACCCACGTTGGAGTGCCGTTGGGCCGAAAAGTGCCAGGTTTACTCATCAGAAGGTGAAAAACACGCTTTTACGCGCGGATTGGTCAACAGCCAGGCCAGTGCCACCCCATCCAGTACCATCAGCGCCAGGGTGATGCCATTTACTGTCTCTTCGCCAAACACCACCGCGATCTGCCAGATTAGCAGTCCAATTTGCGCCGCAATCAATACCCAGCGCCACGCCATCCAGAGCCTCGGCCAGCACCCTCGCCTGCCGCTCAGCAGAAAGGCTATCACCGCCGGAATGCCCGGCAACAGCCCCAGCCAGAACATCTCGCTGTCAGGGTAAAACAGCCGTAACAGCGCCTCACCCTGCTCGCGGGACGCGCCCGCCGCCACAAACAGCACCCATGTCCTGGCCTGTAACAGGAGCACCAGCCAGAAAAAAGCGGGCAATTTCAACCGCCCGTGCTGGTCATAGTCGTTTGGTAAAAACATGTATAGGTCCTGGACAGATGAGTCATCTGAGCGAGAATTATGTCACTGGCATTGCGTTTATGACAAAATTCTCTGCCTCATCACAAATGGAGATTGATATGAAAAAAGCATTTGTGGCAGCGTCCGTCGCTGCCGGTTTGTTATTCAGCGTGACCGCGTTTGGCCAGCAGGCCGGCGGATTTAGCGGCCCGGACGCCACTAAAACCCAAAACAGCCAAACCACGCAAAACACCCAAAAAGGCGGTTTCGTCGGCCCGGACGCCGCAACCACCACGGTCGAACAAGCGAAAGGCCTGCGCGATGATGCGTGGGTGGTGCTGGAAGGCAACATCGTGCGTAAGGTGGGTAAAGAGCGTTACGAATTCCGTGACAGCACCGGCACCGTGAATGTCGATATCGACGACGATAACTGGGGCGGCGTCTCCATCACCCCGAACGACAAAGTGCGTCTCGAAGGTGAAGTGGATAAAGACTGGAACTCGGTAGAAATCGACGTTAAGAAAGTGACCAAAGGTTAAAAAAACAAACCCGCCGCACGGCGGGTTTTTTAATACTCTTCGTCTTCGATAAGCCGTTTACCCAGGCTTAATACATCCTGGTGCTCGTAGCCGAGACGTTCATACATGCCGAGCACCACATCATTTTCTTCACGGATGAGCAGTTGAAGCTTCGGGCACCCGCGTGCGATCAGTTTCTTTTCCAGGCGGCTGAGCAGCGCATTGGCAATACCGCGCCCGCGGAATTCAGGATGCACGCCGAGATAATACGCGGAGCCGCGATGCCCATCATAACCGCCCATCACCGTGCCGACGATCTCTCCGGCAACTTCCGCCACCAGGAACAGCGACACGTCATGGTTGATTTTGCGCTCAATATCCATTTCCGGGTCGTTCCAGGGGCGAAGCAAGTCGCAACGTTCCCACAGGGTGATCACTTCCTCGAAATCGTCCTGACGAAAAACGCGTATCTCCATGGTATTCCCCATTATTTATGGAATAAAAACCGTGATTATGGCGTTAACGGCATCAATAGCCAATATCCCAGGTCAAAACTTCCCGGTTGATGGCATAATAACGGCCCCGTATTTGTCTGAAACGAGCCGTAAAACTTTTCTTATCATAGAAGGTCGTACGGACAACCACGGTAAGCTATAACTCTACTCTTTTGTTCTAACCGAAACTCAGGCCGCATGAGCACGATAAAATTTACCAAACTCACCCGACGCCAGATGCTGTTGACTGGCCTCGCCGCCCTGACCCTCTCAGGTGTGAACAAAGCCTTTGCCCGGGAAGAGAGCAAAGCGCTGAAAACTTCCAACGGACACAGCCCGGCGAAAAAGAAAACATCCGGGGCGCGCCGCGTCGTGGTGCTCGATCCGGGCCACGGCGGGATTGATACCGGCGCCATTGGCGCTAACGGCTCGAAAGAAAAACACGTGGTGCTGGCGATTGCCAAAAACGTGCGCAACATTCTCAAGAGCAAAGGCATTGACGCCCGGTTGACCCGCAGCGGTGACACCTTTATTCCGCTGTACGATCGCGTGGAAATCGCCCATAAGCACGGCGCGGATCTGTTTATGTCGATTCACGCCGACGGCTTTACCAACCCGTCTGCGGCGGGGGCATCGGTGTTTGCCCTGTCTAATCGCGGGGCCAGTAGCGCCATGGCAAAATACCTTTCCGAGCGTGAGAACGCCGCGGATGACGTGGCGGGCAGCAAGGTGAAGCAAAAAGACCAGTATCTGCAACAGGTGTTGTTCGATCTGGTGCAAACCGACACCATCAAAAATAGCCTGACGCTCGGCTCGCATATTTTGCGCCAGATTAAGCCAGTACACCGGTTGCACAGCCGCTCCACCGAACAAGCGGCGTTTGTGGTGCTGAAATCCCCGTCGGTGCCGTCGGTGCTGGTGGAAACCTCGTTTATCACTAATCCTGAAGAGGAACGGCTGCTGGGCACCCAGGCGTTTCGCCAGAAAATCGCTAACGCCATCGCCAGTGGGGTGATCAGCTACTTCAACTGGTTTGATAACCACAAAGCCCACTCCAAACGAGGCTAAGCCATGACGCCGGATATTTCAGCGGTTAAGCAGTTTTTGCTGGACCTACAGGATCGGATTTGCCAACAGCTCAGCGCCATCGACGGCGCAGTCTTCATTGAAGATAACTGGCAGCGCGACGCGGGCGGCGGTGGGCGCAGCCGCGTGTTGCGTGACGGCGGCGTATTCGAACAGGCAGGGGTTAACTTTTCCCACGTTCACGGCGATGCCCTGCCCGCTTCGGCCACCGCGCACCGCCCGGAACTGGCGGGACGCAGCTTCGAGGCGATGGGCGTTTCGCTGGTGGTGCATCCGCGTAATCCGTATATCCCCACCAGCCATGCCAACGTGCGGTTTTTTATCGCAACAAAGCCCGATGCTGAACCGGTGTGGTGGTTCGGCGGCGGTTTCGATTTAACGCCCTATTACGGCTTTGAAGAAGACGCCGTTCACTGGCACCGTACCGCCCGGGATCTGTGCGCGCCGTTCGGCGATGACGTCTATCCGCGCTACAAGAAATGGTGTGATGACTACTTCTTCCTGAAACACCGCAACGAGCCGCGCGGCATCGGCGGCCTGTTCTTCGACGATCTCAACGCCCCGGATTTTACGCGCTGCTTCGCCTTTATTCAGGCGGTAGGCCAGGGTTATCTGGATGCGTACCTGCCCATCGTCGAGCGCCGTAAAGCGCTGGCCTGGGGCGAGCGCGAGCGCGATTTCCAGCTTTATCGCCGGGGCCGCTATGTGGAGTTCAACCTGGTATGGGATCGCGGCACGCTGTTTGGTTTGCAAACCGGCGGGCGTACCGAGTCGATATTGATGTCGATGCCGCCGCTGGTGCGCTGGGAATACAACTTCCAGCCCGAAGCGGGCAGCCCGGAAGCGGCGCTAAGCGACTTTATTCAGGTTAAAGAGTGGTTGAAGCCATAAAAAAAATCAGACGCCGTGGCGTCTGATTTTCATTTCAACGCAGGGTTACAGCGGATTGGTTTGCGCTTCAACCACCGCCAGGGCCACCATATTGACGATACGACGCACCGACGCGATCTGCGTCAACACGTGCACCGGTTTCGCCACGCCCATCAGCACCGGCCCCACGGTCACGCCTTCAGAACTGGAGACGCGCAGCAGGTTGTAGCTGATACGCGCCGCTTCCACGTTTGGCATCACCAGAATGTTGGCAGAGCCTTTCAGCGGGCTGTCCGGCATACGTTCGTTGCGGATGCTTTCAATCAGCGCCGCATCGCCGTGCATTTCGCCATCAATCATCAGGTCCGGGGCGCGCTCGCGTACCAGTTCCAGGGTTTTGCGCATTTTGCTCGCCGCCGGGGAGTTGGACGAACCAAAGTTAGAGTGCGACAGCAGCGCCACTCTCGGCTCGATACCGAAGCGACGCACGGTTTCTGCCGCCATGATAGCGATTTCTGCCAACTGCTCTGGCGTCGGGTCGTCGTTGACATAGGTATCGGTGATAAAGGTGTTGCCGCTCGGCAGCAGCAGCGCGTTCATCGCCCCCGCCGCTTTCACGCCTTCGCGATAGCCGAAGATCTCCTGCACCACGCTGAAATGTTCGTGGTAATCGCCGATGGTGCCGCAAATCATGGCATCCGCTTCACCGCGATGCACCATGATCGCGCCGATCACGGTGGTGTTGCCGATCACCGCTTTCTGCGCCTGCTCCTGGGTAATCCCCCGGCGTTTCATGATGGTGTAGTACTCGTTCCAGTACTCTTTAAAGCGCGGATCGGATTCATTATTGACGATCTCGAAATCAACGCCCGCTTTAATTTGCAGCCCCAGTTTCTGGATACGCATTTCGATCACGCTCGGGCGGCCCACCAGGATCGGCTTCGCCAGGCCCAGGGTAATCAGTTCCTGAGTCGCGTGCAGTACGCGGTTATCTTCCCCTTCGGTCAGCACCACGCGTTTGGGATCTTTACGCGCCTGAGAGAAAATCGGCTTCATAAACAGGTTAGTTTTGTAGACAAACTCGGTGAGTTTATCAATGTAGGCATCGAAATCTTCGATTGGGCGGGTCGCTACGCCGGAATCCATTGCCGCTTTTGCCACCGCTGGGGCAATCTTCACAATCAAACGCGGGTCAAACGGTTTCGGGATGATGTATTCCGGGCCAAAGCTCAGGTCCTGGTCGCCATACGCTGAGGCCACGACTTCGCTTTGCTCCGCATGAGCCAGCTCGGCAATAGCATGAACCGCCGCCAGTTTCATCTCTTCGTTGATAGCGGTTGCGCCCACGTCCAGCGCGCCGCGGAAGATGAACGGGAAGCACAGCACGTTGTTGACCTGGTTCGGATAGTCGGAGCGGCCGGTACAGATAATCGCGTCCGGGCGCACCTCTTTCGCCAGCGGCGGCAGAATTTCCGGTTCCGGGTTAGCCAGCGCCAGGATCAGCGGCGCGCGCGCCATTTTTTTGACCATCTCTGGCGTCAACACTTTCGGGCCAGAACAGCCCAGGAAGATATCCGCGCCGTCAACCACATCGTCCAGCGTGCGCTTGCCGTCATCCTCGACCGCATAAGCCGCTTTGGTTTCCGCCATGTTCGGCTCGCGATCTTTATAGATGACGCCTTTGGAGTCGCATACCACGATGTTGTGTTTCTGCATGCCCAGCGCCACCAGCAGGTTCATACAGGCAATCGCCGCCGCCCCTGCGCCTGATACCACCATGCGCACATCAGAGAGATTCTTTTCCACCACGCGCAGGCCGTTCAGGATAGCGGCAGTACTGATGATCGCCGTGCCATGCTGGTCGTCGTGGAATACCGGAATATTCATGCGCTCACGCAGTTGTTGCTCGATATAAAAACATTCCGGCGCTTTGATATCTTCGAGGTTGATGCCGCCAAACGTCGGTTCCAGCGCGGCGACAACGTTAATAAATTTATCCGGGTCCAGTTCATCCACTTCAATATCGAAGACGTCGATACCGGCAAATTTTTTGAACAGGACGCCCTTGCCTTCCATCACCGGTTTACCGGCCAGCGCGCCAATATTGCCAAGTCCCAGCACCGCGGTGCCGTTGGAAATCACCGCGACCAGGTTGCCACGCGCCGTGTATTTAAAGGCCGCCAGCGGATCTTTTTCAATCTCAAGACAGGGAGCGGCCACGCCTGGCGAATAGGCCAGCGCCAAATCGCGCTGGGTAGCAAGCGGTTTGGTTGGAGAAACCTGAATTTTCCCTGGTACCGGAAACTCGTGGAAATCGAGGGCACTTTGTTTCAACTGTTCATCCATTTTTCTGGTCCTTTACCTTTCGTTCTGGGAAGTGACTGGAGGGCAATGCGTACCGCGCCCTTTTTGAGTGGGCCATAGTATGGCCCTTCGACGGCTAACAAACTTTGAACGTTGCCAAACTATCATCAATGTATGGCAAAGATTGTTAGCAATTTATAGAGACTATGTTACCTGCTGTGCCAGGCAATGCCATGCCTGTCTGCTATGCTTTTTTGTTATGCACATCGTTTCTTGTTTAAGGGAGCGCCGGGAAGCTCTCTGATAAGTATTTGTATACAAAGGAGTAAATTTCATGAACCAGCTAGAAGGTATCAAACAGTTCACCACCATCGTGGCCGACAGCGGCGATATTGAGTCAATTCGCCATTATCAACCGGAAGATGCCACCACCAACCCCTCGCTGTTACTGAAAGCCGCCGCCCTCGAGGCCTATAAGCCGTTGGTCAAGGACGCCTTACGCTACGGCAAATCCCGTGGTGATACCCAGGAACAGCAGATTGCCGAAGCCTGCGACAAACTGGCCGTCAACATTGGCGCGGAAATCCTCAAAAGCGTTCCGGGGCGCGTGTCAACCGAAGTGGATGCGCGGCTCTCATTCGATAAGCAAAAAAGCATCGAAAAAGCCCGCCGCCTGGTCGCGCTGTACGCCGAGCAGGGCATTGATAAGTCACGTATTCTGATCAAGCTCGCCTCCACCTGGGAGGGCATCCGCGCGGCGGAAGCGCTGGAAAAAGAAGGTATTAACTGCAACCTGACGCTGCTGTTTTCCTTCGCCCAGGCGCGCGCCTGCGCCGAAGCGGGCGTTTACCTGGTGTCGCCGTTCGTGGGGCGTATTTACGACTGGTATCAGGCCCGTAAACCCATGGACCCCTACGTGGTGGAAGAAGATCCGGGCGTGAAATCGGTGCGTAATATCTATGACTATTACAAACAGCACCGCTACGACACCATTGTGATGGGCGCGAGCTTCCGCCGTACTGAGCAAATTCTGGCACTGGCGGGCTGTGACCGTCTGACTATCTCGCCCGATCTGCTTAAACAGCTCCAGGCCAGCGAAGAGACCGTTCACCGCAAACTGATCCCCACCCCGCAAACCTTTAAACGCCCTGCGCCGATGACCGAAGCGGAATTCCGTTGGGAACATAACCAGGACGCGATGGCGGTAGAAAAATTAGCGGAAGGCATCAGGTCATTTGCCGTCGACCAACGCAAACTCGAGGATTTGCTCGCCGCAAAATCGTAATTCTTTTACTTTGAAAAATAACGGGTTACCCCCTTTATCAGCCATGGAGAACTCTATGTCTCGACAAGCGCTCGCTAACGCTATCCGCGCACTCAGTATGGACGCCGTACAAAAAGCCAACTCGGGGCATCCCGGTGCCCCGATGGGGATGGCGGATATCGCGGAAGTGTTGTGGAACGATTTCCTGAAGCACAACCCCAGCAACCCCACCTGGTACGATCGTGACCGGTTTATTCTCTCCAACGGTCACGCCTCAATGCTGCTGTACAGCCTGCTGCACCTGTCCGGCTATGACCTGCCGATCGAAGAGTTAAAAAACTTCCGCCAGTTGCATTCAAAAACGCCGGGACACCCGGAAATTGGCTATACCCCAGGGGTAGAAACCACCACCGGTCCGCTCGGCCAGGGCCTGGCGAATGCGGTGGGGCTGGCGATTGCCGAGCGCACCCTGGCGGCGCAGTTTAACCAGCCGGATCATGAGATTGTCGACCACTACACCTGGGTGTTTATGGGCGACGGCTGTTTGATGGAAGGCATCTCCCATGAAGTCTGTTCGCTGGCGGGCACGCTGGGGCTGGGCAAGCTGATCGGTTTTTACGACCATAACGGCATCTCGATTGACGGTGAAACCGAAGGCTGGTTTACCGACGATACTGCGAAGCGCTTCGAGGCCTATCACTGGCATGTAATCCCGGATATCGACGGCCATAACCCGGACGCGGTGAAAAAAGCCATCGAAGAAGCCAAAGCGGTGACGGATAAGCCGTCGCTGATTATGTGCCGCACCATTATCGGCTTCGGCTCGCCGAACAAAGCCGGTAAGGAAGAGTCCCACGGCGCGGCGCTGGGCGAGCAGGAAGTGGCGCTGGCCCGTAAACAGCTGGGCTGGAATCACCCGCCGTTTGAGATCCCGAAAGAGATTTATCAGCAGTGGGACGCCCATGAAGCCGGCGAAAAAGCCGAACAGGCCTGGAATGAGAAATTCGCCGCCTATAAAAAAGCCCACCCGGAACTGGCTGCGGAATTTGAGCGCCGGATGAGCGGCGGGATGCCGGAAAACTGGCAGGAAACCACGGCGCAGTACATTAAAAAGCTTCAGGCCGAACCCGCGAAAATCGCTACCCGTAAGGCATCGCAAAACGCGCTGAATACCTACGGTCCGATTCTGCCGGAACTGCTGGGCGGCTCCGCTGACCTGGCGCCGAGTAACCTCACTATCTGGTCAGGCTCCAAATCGCTGAAAGAAGACCTGGCGGGTAACTATATCCACTACGGCGTGCGCGAATTCGGCATGACCGCCATCGCCAACGGCATCGCCCACCACGGTGGATTTGTGCCTTACACCGCCACCTTCCTGATGTTTGTCGAGTACGCCCGTAATGCGGCGCGTATGGCGGCGCTGATGAAAGCGCGCCAGATCATGGTGTATACCCATGACTCCATCGGCCTTGGGGAAGATGGCCCGACGCACCAGGCCGTGGAACAGCTGGCCAGCCTGCGCCTGACGCCTAATTTCAGCACCTGGCGTCCGTGCGATCAGGTCGAAGCCGCCGTGGCGTGGAAAGCGGCAATTGAGCGCCATAACGGGCCGACGGCGTTGATCCTGTCGCGCCAGAACCTCGCTCAAATGGATCGCTCCGCCGAACAGATCGACGCTATCTCGAAAGGGGGTTACGTCCTGAAAGACTGCGACGGCCAGCCGGAGCTGATCCTGATTGCCACCGGTTCGGAGATGGAAATCACCGTTAACGCAGCCAAAACGCTGACCGACGAAGGCCACAAGGTGCGCGTGGTATCACTGCCATCCACCGATGTGTTTGAAGCCCAGGATGAAAGCTATAAAGAATCGGTATTGCCGCGTGACGCGCGCGCGCGCGTGGCGGTAGAAGCCGGGATTGCCGACTACTGGTACAAATATGTGGGCATCGACGGCGCGATTGTCGGGATGACCAGCTATGGCGAATCGGCTCCCGCCGAGAAGCTGTTCCCGTTCTTCGGCTTTACCACCGAGAACGTGGTGAAGAAAGCAAAACAGGTGCTGGGGAAATAAACCAAAAAGCCTGCCCACATGGGCAGGCTTTTTTTATTTAGTGACCCACAGCGTCGGCCAGGCGTCTGGCGTGTTCCAGTCGTCGCAGCTCGGCTCTTCAGCATATTTCACCAACCGAAAACGCTGCCCGTCGTAGCGCCAGCGCGTGGATACGCCGCAGTCGCCTTTGCCGCGCCCTTTCGCCAGCGTCACCAGTTCACGGTTGCGCTCATCAAAACTGGCGTTCATCAGCTCGACATCGGTACTTTCATTGGCGGGGGTAAACGGCAGGCGCAGACGAATTGCCCGTGCGCTCAGCGGCTTTTTACGATCTACCAGCCAGGCTAAATCCACCACGTTATACGCACCCATTTCACAGCTGATAATCATCAGCGCTTTATCGTCGGTCAGCGCGTAGACCCGCACTTCACGGCGCATCGGGTCGAGAGAACACTGGGTGTTGTTCATCTGCCAGCCGCCGTAATCCAGCAGCTCGTTCAGTTCTTCTTTCCCGAGCGGCGTGGGCGTAGGGTTTTTCACCGCCACGGCTTTTAGCGCAGGCGCAGGAGGCACGTTGAGCGGCGGTTCATCCCCTTTAGCCACCCACGCGGTTTCATTGCCTACGCGCTTTTGCTGGGTATCAATAAAGGTCACCGCGTCTTTCAGTCCTGCGAGGGAGATCTTGCCGGTGCCTTGCGCCAGGGTAATTTGTTTCGCATTCTGGATCTGGGCCAGGAAAGCAGTGATGGTGAGCGGCTCGTTATTGATTAACCGACGCGGGGTAATTTGCCATTTTGCGCCTGTGGGGAAAAACGGTTTGTCGTCGAGCAGTAAACGCGGGGCGATAGGCTGCGCATCGCTGGCAGGCTGGGAAAAATTGCCCTTTTCAATACGCATTTCAACATCGGTATGCGCGCCCGCGCTACGGCTCAGGGTCATCACCAGCCCATCGTGATTGCCGGTA
Source organism: Atlantibacter sp. (assembly GCF_032062175.1). Taxonomy (NCBI): domain Bacteria; kingdom Pseudomonadati; phylum Pseudomonadota; class Gammaproteobacteria; order Enterobacterales; family Enterobacteriaceae; genus Atlantibacter; species Atlantibacter sp. The sequence continues at coordinate 92,579 of NZ_DAMBQK010000012.1, read as the reverse complement.
TTGCGGGCTTTACAGAAATTTTGATTGTTACACGTGACCTGCCAGTCATCGAATTGCTTTTGCACCGGAGCGGCAAAAGCGTGCGTAGCCCAAAAAAGGCTCGTTATGACCAACAATAAGACGCGTAGCAACATGAGGACAGATACCCTGACGAGAAAGAAGAAACAGAGAATACTCTCCGCGCCTATCTTCGTTCCCGGGGGGCCATCACTCAATCAGATTTTTCGGATAGCTTTATTCTAATTTTGTGTAACATAAGCGCCTGTATATCAAGACATAATGTTACGCATCGCCAGAAGCTGTAACAAAATCACGGTTTTTCCATCGCGAATTTGACCGTTTTTCATCATTTCCATTGCACGAATGAATGGGATTTCCAGCACCTCAATATCTTCATCATCAATACCGCCGCCTGCACTGGCGCGCTGTGAATCGTCATATTCGGCAAAATAAAACGAGATAAGCTCAGTGACGCCGCCTGGCGACATATACAGCTCGTAGACTTTTTCCACCTCGCCCACCTGGAAGCCGGTCTCTTCGATGGCTTCTTTACGGGCGCACACTTCCGGCTCGTCATCATCCAGCAGCCCCGCGCAGGCTTCAATCAGCATTCCGTCCTGATTACCGTTCACCCATGTGGCGATACGGAACTGGCGAGTCAACACCACGGTTTTTTTGTGGCGGTTATACAGCAGGATGGTCGCGCCATTGCCCCGGTCATACACTTCGCGGATATGGCGTACCGGCGGTTCGTCGCCTTTGGCGATGTCGTAGGTCACATTGCGCAGAATGAAATAATTATCGGAAAGGATTTTATCTTTAATAACGTTGATTTTGTGCGACACATTTACCACCAGGTCGGGAAGACAGGCGTCTAGTGTACGTCGAAAAGCGCAGAAAAAAAGCCGCCCGTTGCGGGCGGCTTAGCGGCATCAGAAGCCGTGCTTCACGTCGCTCATATCCGGGAGTTTATGGGCGATGCCTTTATGGCAGTCGATACAGGTTTGCCCTTCCTTGATGGCCTGGTCGTGCATTTTGGCGGCGACCGTTTTCTGGGCGGTGAAATCCATATAATCGAAGTTATGGCAGTTACGGCACTCTTGCGAGTTGTTGTTCTGCATACGCCGCCACTCGCTCTGCGCCATTTGTAAGCGGTGATCTTCAAACTTCGCAGGCGTATCGATGATGCCGAAGATCTTGCCGTACAGCTCTTTACTGGCTTGAATTTTACGGATCATTTTCGGGCCCCACTCGTGCGGTACGTGACAATCCGGACAGGTGGCGCGCACGCCGCTGCGGTTGTTGTAATGCACCGTCTCCATATACTCCTGGTAGACGTTATTGCGCATCTCGTGGCAGCTAATACAGAACTCTTCGGTGTTGGCTTTTTCCATACCGGTGTTAAAGCCGCCCCAGAAGATAATCCCCGCCGCGAAGCCGATAAGCAGCAGCGTCCCCAGCGCCAGACGGCTCGGACGTCGCCACCACTGCCAGATCCGGCGGATCAGGCCAGGTTTACGTTTGTTTTCCATATCATCCCTCACTGACCAAAGCCTTTCGAAGGCGTGAAGGTGTTTTCAATGATTGCCGGCGCGTCGGTTTGCGGCACATGGCATTGCAGGCAGAAATAACGACGCGGCGCTACACCAGAAAGCACTTTGCCGTCGCTGTCCATAAAGTGGGTCGGGCTGATGCGCGGCGCGCCGGTAGTGCGATAATGCTCGACACCGTGGCATTGCAGGCAGCGGTTAGTATTGGTGGTGACCTGATACCCGTCCACGCTATGGGGGATCATTGGCGGCTGGTTTACGTAGTTCAGCGCCATTTTCTCTTGCTGTTTAGGCATACGTATGGAGCCCTCCTGCGTGCCCGACACTTCCGGCGACTGTTTAAAGTCGACCGAATCTGCCGCCCACGCCGCACCGCTTATTAACAGCATCAATGCGGTCATCCAGGGAAAGAATCCATTTTTCAGGACTTGGCTTTTCATGATTTTGCTCCCGAACTCCATCTTGTTGTCATTTTTAAAACCTTTTCAGCACAGACATCGACGCAACGACCGCAGGTTATGCAATCGCGATCCGAAATCTCTACCGGGCTTTCCTTATTCAGCACCGGCGACCGTAAAACCTGCGGCTCCGGGCAAACGTGAAAACAATCCATACAACGCGTACAACGTTCACGACCCGCCGCACTCACCGTAAACACACCCTTCTGCCCCGCCAGCGCGTACATCGCGCCTACCGGGCACACGTGGCCGCACCAGCCGTGCTCCACCACCAGCAAATCGAACAGAAACAGCGCCAGCAGTAGCCAGATCCCCGCACCAAACCCGAAGATTAATCCGCGCCCCATCAGCGATACCGGGTTCACCCATTCCCACAGCAGCGAACCGGTGAGCACACTGGCTAACAGCACCATCGCCAGCACCAGATAACGCAGCCAGCGCGGCAGCGTGGCGGACGGCGTGATGTCGAAGCGGCGGCGCAGCCACGCAGCCAGATCGGTCAACGGATTCACCGGGCAGATCCAGCTGCAAAACAGCCGTTTTCCCGCCAGGGCATACAGCGCCAGAATCAGCACGCCGCCGAGCAATGCCAGCACGCCGGGCAGATGACCGCTCAACAGGCTCTGGGCAATCATCAGCGGATCGCTTAACGGCACCGTATCCAGCAGCAGGCTGCTGCTGTAGTTGCCGCGTAAGATCCACACCCCGAACCACGGACCGCTCAGGAACAGCGCCAGCACCAGCAACTGCGTCACGCGGCGCGCCATCAGCCAGCCGTAAGCGCCAAACACCCCTTTTACCGCCAGCGCATCGCGCCCGGCGTCCTGTTTACGATTTGCCATGGTTTCCCTCCAGCCAACCGAAACGGTAGTGATGCCCCAGCTCGCCACGCGCCAGATCCAGCGGCAGCACCTTGATGGCGGCCTGTTCCAGCACGCAGGCTTTCTCGCATTTTCCACAGCCGGTGCAGGCATCGCTGTGTACCGTCGGCAGGAAACGCGCGTGTTTGCCGGTACGGGTATTGCGTTCCAGCTCCAGGGTGATGGCGGTGTCTATTGACGGGCAAACCCGGTAACAGACATCGCAACGCAATCCCTGGAAGTTAAGGCAGTTTTCGTGATCGAGCAGGACGGCGATCCCCATGCGCGCATCGTCAATCGAGGCGATCTCTTTATCCAACGCGCCGCTTGGGCAGGCTTTGGCACATGGAATGTCTTCACACATTTCGCACGGAATATCCCGCGCCACGAAGTACGGCGTACCGGCCTCAGGGCCGGATGCCAGCGTCGCCAGCTTGAGCGTATCGTAAGGACAGGCCTGGACGCATTGCCCGCAACGCACGCAAGCGCGGGAGAACCCCGGCTCGCCCAGCGCGCCTGGCGGGCGTAACCGCACCCCAGTGGCGTGGCTACGCTGCTGCCCAAGCCCCAGCACCACGGCAACGGCGGTCAATCCGCCCGCCGCCCGCGCCATATCGCGCAGGAAGCGGCGGCGAGCCGGTCGTGGTGCGTTTTCCCTGGCCACGGTGGTTACACCTTCTCAACCTTCACGGCGCACTTCTTGAAGTCCGTCTCTTTCGAGAGCGGGTCAGTGGCGTCGAGGGTCAATACGTTAACCAGCTGTGCGGCGTCGAAGAACGGCATGTACACCAGTCCCTGCGGCGGACGGTTACGTCCACGGGTTTCCACAATGGAAACCAACTCGCCGCGACGGGAAAGTACTTTCACCTTGTCGCCGCGACGCAGGCCACGAGACTGCGCATCCAGTGGATGGATAAACAGCACGGCTTCCGGGAACGCGCGGTGCAGTTCCGGTACGCGGCGGGTCATACTGCCGGTGTGCCAGTGCTCCAGCACGCGGCCGGTGGACAGCCACAGATCGTATTCTTTATCCGGCGCTTCCGCCGCAGGCTCAAACGGCAGCGCGAAGATCACCGCTTTGCCATCCGGCTTGCCGTAGAATTTGTAGCCCTCGCCCGCTTTCACGTACGGGTCGTGGCCTTCGCTGTAGCGCCACTGGGTTTCTTTGCCGTCAACCACTGGCCAGCGCAGACCGCGTGCTTTGTGGTAATCGTCGAACGGCGCCAGGTCGTGACCGTGGCCGCGTCCGAAAGCGGCGTACTCTTCGAACAGACCTTTTTGCAGATAGAAGCCCAGCTCGCGGGATTCATCGTTCAGTTGATCTTCCGCCAGTTCGCTTACCGGGAATTTCTTGACGTTATCGTTCGCGAACAGGACGTCAAACAGGGTTTTGCCACGGTATTCCGGCTTCTGGGCCAGCAACTCTTCCGGCCAGACTTCTTCGACTTTGAAGCGCTTAGCGAAAGTCACTAACTGCCACAGGTCGGATTTTGCTTCGCCCGGTGCCTGAACCTGCTGACGCCAGAACTGCGTGCGGCGTTCGGCGTTGCCGAAGGCCCCTTCTTTCTCAACCCACATGGCGGTCGGCAGGATCAAATCCGCTGCCAGCGCGCTCACGGTCGGGTACGGATCGGAGACGATGATAAAGTTGCGCGGATCGCGCCAGCCTGGCATACGCTCTTCATTGATGTTCGGCCCGGCCTGCATGTTGTTGTTACACATCACCCAGTAGACGTTCAGTTTGCCGTCTTTCAGCGCGCGGTCCTGCGCCACCGCGTGGAGACCGATTTTCGCCGGAATGGTGCCGGTGGGGATCTGCCACATTTTTTCGGTGATATCGCGGTGTTTCTCGTTCGTCACCACCATGTCGGCAGGCAGACGGTGAGCAAAAGTACCCACTTCACGCGCAGTACCGCAGGCGGATGGCTGGCCGGTCAGGGAGAACGGTCCACAGCCTGGCTGGGAGATTTTCCCGGTCAGCAGGTGGATGTTGTACACCAGGTTGTTGGCCCACACGCCGCGAGTGTGTTGGTTGAAGCCCATCGTCCAGTAAGAAATCACTTTCTTCTTCGGATCGGCATACAACTGCGCCAGCGCTTCCAGTTGATCTTTCGGCACGCTGGTCATTTCGGCGGTTTTTTCGAGGGTATATTCCGCAACGAACGCTTTGTACTCGTCAAAGGTCATCGGTTCAGACGCATCTGAGCCCGGATTTTTAGCCGCTTTTTCCAGCGGGTGGGTCGGACGCAGGCCGTAACCGATGTCCGTTGCACCACGGCGCAGGTTGACGTGCTGTTTGAAGAACGACTCGTTAACCGCGTTATTTTGAATGATGTAGTTGGCGATGTAGTTAAGGATCGCCAGGTCGCTCTGCGGGGTAAAGACCATGCCGTTATCCGCCAGCTCGAAGCTGCGGTGCTGGAAGGTCGAGAGAACCGCGACGGTCACGTTCGGATCGGACAGGCGACGGTTGGTGATGCGCGACCACAGGATCGGGTGCATCTCCGCCATGTTGGAGCCCCACAACACGAACGCATCAGTTTGCTCGATGTCGTCGTAGCAGCCCATCGGCTCATCCATGCCAAAGGTACGCATAAAGCCAACCACCGCTGACGCCATGCAGTGACGCGCGTTCGGGTCGATGTTGTTGGTGCGCAGACCGGCTTTGAATAGTTTCGAGGCCGCATAACCTTCCCACACGGTCCACTGGCCGGAACCGAACATACCCACGGAATCCGGGCCTTTTTCCTTGATGGCGGTTTTGAATTTTTGTTCCATCACATCAAAGGCTTGTTCCCAGCTGACCGGGGTAAACTCACCCTCTTTGCTATACTGGCCGTCTTTCATGCGCAGCAGCGGCTGGGTCAGCCGGTCTTTGCCGTACATGATCTTCGGCAGGAAGTAGCCTTTAATGCAGTTCAGCCCACGGTTGACCGGTGCGTCCGGGTCGCCCTGGCAGGCGACCATTTTGCCATTCTGGGTGCCGACTAATACGCCGCAGCCGGTGCCGCAGAAACGGCACGGGGCTTTATCCCATTTAATGGCATCTTGTTGTCCGACGACCGCCCGGGCCACGGACGGTACAGTGATGCCCGCTGCCGCAGCGGCCGCGGCGACGGCGTTAGCTTTCATAAAGCTACGACGACTGAGTTTCATGGTGTTTCCTCACCTTGCTCATCCTGCTGGTGGTAAACCAGCGACACCGCCAGCACGCCTGCGAGATTACGTGCCGACTCAATTCTTTCGATTAAGGCCGCGCTACTGGCGGCTTCCATCACAACCACCAGTTTCCCGGTGGCTTCTTCACTGGCTGCGACCTCGGTATTCGCCATGGCGTTGAGCAACTGCGTCACGCTTTCGGTGGCGTCAGGGCGCGTCTGGACGAATAAACTGGATACGTGCCATTCACTACTCATGACGACTCCTTAGGGTGATAGCTGAGACCGGACAGGCCGGAATACACGCCCCACAAGTGGTACACGAAGACACATCAGGTTCAGGACGGGCGATGCCGTTCAGCGTTGGGCGAAAACGTATCGCCTGAATTTCACAGGCGTCCTGACAACAGCGGCACTCCACCTGGCGGTGCGCCAGGCAGCGTTCGCTAACAGATAACTGGTAATCCCAGGGCGTTGCGCTTTGCGGTAAAAACAACGTTTCCGGACAATGGGCGGCGCAGGCGTAGCAAAATGTGCATTCCGCCTGGTCGAAATCCATTTTCGGGTAACCGCCCGCGCCGATAGTCAGGACGCGGGTCGGGCAGGCGGTAACGCATTGCTGGCAGCGGGTGCAGTGCTCGACGAAATGATCTTCGCCGCCACTCCAGGGCGGACGAAATTCGGGTGCGTGGGTACGCCAGCCCGTTAATAAACGTCGTCTCGACACTTCTGCCATTGGCAATCCTTGCAATCCAGTCGTACTTATAAAGAGGGTGTCCGCATTAACGATGCGGTTATAGGAGTGTGGTAACAATATGTGACAAGGGGTAGAGGGGGCATCACCCTAAGGGGGTAAATCCTGTTGTTGGATCAAGGATGAGGTGGGTTTGGGGCTGGGGGCGGCTTTTTGGCTGAAGCCAGAGGTATTTATTTGTTTGGTGGAATGTTTCGTTCGCTCAGAGTGTGTACATTCATGTGACATCGGAGTACGCGAACGAGTCAGGGATGCTCGCCGCCGCGCCCCCAACCCGTTCGCGTACACCTGCGCTTAAGATTAACTCGAAAGCCCAGGCGAACGGAACAATTCCACCGAACGGAACGTTCTCAATGGGCCACCTGCTCCTCCAACGCCAGATACTTCAAAATCCCCCTCGCCGCATGGCGCCCTTCCGCCATTGCCGTCACTACCAGATCCGCCCCGCGCACCGCATCGCCCCCTGCGAAAATCTTCGGATTGGTCGTCTGATACCGATACTCGCTCTGCACATTCGCCTGAATCCGACCCCAGTCGTCAAGCCTCACGCCCTGGGCTTCCAGCCACGGCATCGCATGAGGATGGAAGCCGAACGCCATCACCACCGCATCGGCAGGCATCACAAATTCACTGCCCGGGATCGGCTGCGGACGGCGGCGACCCTGCCCGTCTGGCTCACCCAGCGCGGTACGCAAAAACCGTACCCCGCAGGCCTTACCAGATTCATCCAGCACCACGTCCACAGGCTGCACGTTAAACTCAAACTGCGCCCCCTCCTCCCGCGCGTTTTTCACCTCTTTGCGCGAGCCGGGCATGTTTTTCTCATCGCGACGGTAGGCGCAGGTGACTTTCGCCGCCCCGTGGCGCAGCGAGGTGCGCACGCAGTCCATCGCGGTATCGCCACCGCCCAACACCACCACCGCTTTACCCGCCATATCGACATACGGCTGGGTATCCAGTTCCGCCAGGCCCATCACCTGTTTGGTGTTGGCAATCAGGAACGGCAGCGCGTCATAGACGCCCGGCGCGTCTTCATTGGGCAAGTCGGCCTTCATTGAACGATAAGTGCCAACGCCGATAAATACCGCGTCGTACTCTTCCACCAGTGTGGCGAGCGGAATGTCTTTACCGATTTCGCAGTTCAACTGGAAGGTGATGCCCATCGACGTGAAGATTTCCCGCCGCCGCTGCATCAGGCTTTTATCCAGTTTGAAAGATGGAATGCCAAAGGTCAGCAAGCCGCCGATTTCCGGGTGCAGATCGTAAACCGTGGTTTGAACGCCGCTGCGCGCCAGTATATCTGCGCACGCCAGCCCCGCCGGGCCCGCACCGATAATCGCCACCCGTCCCGCTTTCGGCTGTACGTGAGAAAGATCGGGCCGCCAGCCGCGGGCAAAGGCGCGGTCAGAAATATAGCGCTCGATATTACCGATGGTCACCGCGCCGTGCTCATCGCGTACCGTACAGGCCCCTTCGCACAGACGGTCCTGCGGGCAGACGCGCCCGGTGATTTCCGGCAGGCAGTTGGTTTGATGGGACAGTTCGACTGCTTCGCTTTCCCGGCCCTGCTTCACCAGCTCAATCCACTGCGGGATGTGGTTATGCAATGGGCATGTCCATTCGCAGATGCTGTGTTCGCCGCAACTCAGGCAGCGTTCAGCCTCTGCGCCCGCCTGTTGGGCGCTGAACGGCAGGTAAATCTCATCGAAACCGGTTTTACGCTGCTCGAGGGGCAGTTTGTCCGGCTCGCCGCGCGGCGGTGTCGCCGCCATCTGACGCACTTTATCACCCACGTCCGGCACGCGGCGTAATGCCAACCCGCCGTGGGGCGACTGCGCTTCGCGACAGGCGGTGTCCACGCGGCGACTGCGCGCCAGGCTCTGGAGCGACTCGCCGCCCACCACGCGCAGGGCATTAGACGGGCACTGCTCCACGCAGGCCGGACCGGCGTCGCGCTGATGGCACAGATCGCATTTATGGGCGTGAGTCGTAACGGTATCGTGCGGGCCGCACGCACTTTCCACCATCTGCATTACGCCAAATGGGCAAGCCAGCATACAGGATTTGCAGCCGATGCATTTGCGCTCATCAAGCTGGATGCTCTGCTGGGTTTTGGTCAGCGCGCCGTTGGGGCAACTGCCCAGGCAGGGTGCGGATTCACAATGATGGCAGGTCACCGCATTGCGCAGGTTCCCCTGTTTCAACACGGTAATACGCGGGCGAAAAGCTGATGCCGTCAGCACGTGCTGCTCGTTATTATGTGCCATCACGCAAGCCACTTCACATGCATGGCATCCAATGCAGCGCGACGGATCTGCAAACACAAATCGGTTCATCATACTCACCCCGTCGATACTCGTATTGTTATAGGGGGTATTTCTTAACCAGTCTGGGGCGGCGGCGCAACGGGCGTTTGCACGAAAAGAGAACAAATTGCCCGGTATGCTGAACCAGATCAATTTATTTTGCTGAAATTGAAACCCCGTTTTGCTGAAATTTTTGTTATCAGGATGTCAGCAGTGTTTTAGCGGCTGGTTATAGATCGAAAAATGCTGCTAGCTGGCGCGAAAGTTTCCTGAAAGGCTGTTTCACGTCCCGTTAGATTCTGGTAGGTTGCGACCACCTTTGCAGTGAGGGAACAGATCGGTGATTGTTCAACGTCCGGTATCCACAAGCCTTGCCCGCGCCTTTTTTTACATCATGCTGCTGTCGCTCTTGTCGACGGGCGTCGCCCTGCTGACCCTCGCCAGCAGCCTGCGCGATGCCGAAGCGGTGAATATCGCCGGTTCGCTGCGGATGCAAAGCTACCGCCTCGGCTATGAGTTGCAGGCCAACGATCCGCAGCTTGAGAGCCATCGGCAGCAGTATGACACCGCGCTGAATTCGCCGGTGCTGATGTTGCTGAACCGCTGGTATGTGCCAGGGGAAGTGCGGGAGCGCTACGCGGCGCTGCACGAGAACTGGCAGGAGATGAACAACCGCCTGCTGGCGCGGGATCTGACCTGGTACCACAACAATATTTCCGGCTACGTGCACCAAATCGATCTGTTTGTTCTGGCCTTGCAACACTATGCCGAGCGGAAAGTGATCCTGGTAGTGCTAACCTCGCTATTTGGCTTTATGGCGATTTTCACGCTGGTGTTCTTTACCCTGCGGCGCATTCGCCAGCAGGTGGTGGAACCGCTGAACAGCCTGGTGCACGCCAGCCGCAGCATTGAGCAGCAGCAATTTGATTACCCGCCGCTCAACACCGAACTGGATAATGAACTGGGCCTGCTGGGCCGTTCCTTTACCCGCATGTCCGGCGAACTGCAAAAGCTGTATCGCTCGCTGGAAGAAAACGTGCGGGAAAAAACCCTGAGTTTACAGGAAGCCAACCGCATGCTCGGCGTGCTGTATCACTGCTCCCAGGCGCTGAACGTCAGCACCATCGACCAGCACTGTTTCCGGCGGATTTTACAAATTGTCCGCCAGCATGAAGCCATCGGCGCAATCGAGATGGAAGTCGGCAGCCACTGGCGGCTCAGCGAAGGCGCAAGCGAACTGATGGCCCCCTGGCATACGCTGCCGCTGGCGATGCAGGAAACCATTTTTGGCCAGTTGCGCTGGCAGTCGCAGGGGAAAAACCCTTCCCCGCAGTTAATGGAAAGCGTGGCTAATATGCTGGGGCGCGGGCTGTTCTTCAACCAGGCGCAAAAGCATTATCAACAGTTATTATTGATGGAAGAACGCGCTACTATTGCCCGGGAACTCCACGATTCGCTGGCGCAGGTACTTTCCTTTTTACGCATCCAGTTGACGTTACTGAAACGCGCAGTGCCGCAGGAAAATGATAAAGCGCAGCAGATTATCAGCGATTTCGACCGCGCGCTGAACGACGCCTACCGTCAACTGCGCGAACTGCTGACCACGTTCCGCTTAACGCTGCAACAGGCAGATTTACCGTCGGCGTTGCAGGAGATGATCGAACCGCTGCGCGGGCAGACCGCCGCCGCGATCCATCTGGATTGCAAAATGTCGCCGCTGGCGCTGGACGCGCAACAGCAGGTGCATTTGCTGCAAATCGTGCGCGAAGCGGTGCTGAACGCCATTAAGCACGCCAACGCCAGCGAGATTTCCGTGAGCTGTTTGACCTCGCCGGACGGCAGTCATGCGGTCTATATCCGTGATAACGGAACCGGGATCGCCAGCCTTGATGAACCTGCCGGTCATTATGGGCTAAATATTATGCATGAACGTGCCGAAAGATTAGGTGGGGTGCTAACCATTTCGCGTCCGGTCAATGGCGGAACCATGATCGGCATCAGCTTTACCACACCCCAGGCAATGTCTGACGTGGCAAACGTCTAATTACAATAATCACACCGTATTACAGGGAGACCAGGATGACGGAAAAACAACAGCACCAGGTATTGATTGTCGACGATCATCCGCTGATGCGCCGCGGGATTCGCCAATTGCTGGAAATCGACGACAGTTTCAATGTGGTCGGTGAAGCCAGTAGCGGGACGGAAGCCATCAGTCTCGCTAATCGTCTTTCACCCGATGTCATCCTGCTGGATCTCAATATGAAAGGGCTGAGCGGCCTTGATACTCTGCATGCCCTGCGCCGTGATGGCGTCAGCGCGCGGATTATCGTGCTGACCGTCTCCGATGCCCGGAATGACGTGTATGCGCTGATCGACGCGGGCGCGGATGGCTATTTGCTGAAAGACAGCGATCCGGAAGAACTGCTGGCAGCGATCCGCCACGGCGCACTGCACGGCGACGCGTTTAGCGAGCAGGTGCGCGAATACTTAAATAATCGTAAAGATAGCGTAAAAAGCGACGATCCCTTTACCACGCTGACCGAGCGGGAACTGGACGTGTTGCAGGAAGTGGCGCGCGGCCAGTCGAATAAACAAATCGCTATGGTGCTGCATATTTCTGAAGAGACCGTAAAAGTCCATATTCGCAACCTGTTACGCAAACTTAACGTGCGTTCCCGTGTGGCGGCGACGGTGCTGTTTCTGGAAACTCGCGGGCTATAACGACCTTCGCAGGCTGGGCCTTCAGCCTGCAAAAACTGAATACTAATTTACACTATCTCCTCAATTTCTCCACGTTTGCCTCGGGGTTAGCGGATACAGTGAAGCGGCCCCTAATAATAACGTCGCGAAGCATTAAGAGGTTTTGACACACATGGCGAATTTTTTTATCGATCGCCCCATTTTTGCCTGGGTGCTGGCCATCATTTTGTGTCTTACTGGCACGTTAGCCATTTTTTCGTTACCTGTTGAGCAATATCCCGACCTGGCGCCGCCGAACGTGCGGATCACCGCCAACTACCCTGGCGCGTCGGCGCAAACCCTGGAAAATACCGTCACCCAGGTCATTGAGCAGAACATGACCGGCCTCGACAATCTGATGTATATGTCGTCGCAAAGCAGCGCGACCGGGCAAGCCTCGATTACGTTAAGTTTTGCCGCCGGGACCGACCCGGACGAAGCCGTCCAGCAGGTGCAAAACCAGTTGCAGTCGGCAATGCGTAAACTCCCCCAGGCGGTGCAGAACCAGGGGGTGACGGTGCGTAAAACCGGCGATACCAATATTCTGACCATCGCGTTTGTCTCTACCGACGGCAGCATGGATAAGCAGGATATTGCTGACTATGTCGCCAGTAATATTCAGGACCCGCTCAGCCGCGTGGATGGCGTGGGGGATATCGACGCTTACGGTTCGCCCTACTCCATGCGCATCTGGCTGGAGCCGGGCAAGCTGATCGGCTATCAGCTCACCACGCAGGACGTGGTGGACGCGATTGAATCCCAGAACAGCCAGATTGCCGTCGGCCAGTTGGGCGGCACGCCGTCGGTGGATAACCAGGCGCTGAATGCCACCATCAATGCCCAGTCGCTGCTGGAAACCCCGGAACAGTTCCGTGACATCACCCTGCGGGTCAATCAGGACGGCTCAGAAGTAAAACTCGGCGATGTCGCCGTGGTAGAGATGGGCGCAGAAAAGTATGACTACCTGAGCCGGTTTAACGGCAATGCGGCATCCGGCCTGGGGATCAAACTGGCCTCTGGTGCCAATGAAATGGCGACAGCGGAACTGGCGCTGAAAAAGCTCGATGAACTGGCCCAGTATTTTCCTCACGGGCTGGAATACAAAGTCGCTTATGAAACCACCTCGTTTGTTAAAGCCTCGATTGTCGATGTGGTGAAAACGCTGCTGGAGGCCATCGCGCTGGTGTTCCTGGTGATGTACCTGTTTTTGCAGAACTTCCGCGCCACGCTGATTCCGACTATCGCCGTTCCGGTGGTGTTAATGGGCACCTTTGCGGTGCTTTACGCCTTTGGCTACAGCATCAACACCCTGACAATGTTCGCCATGGTGCTGGCTATCGGCCTGCTGGTAGACGACGCTATCGTGGTGGTGGAAAACGTCGAGCGCATTATGAGCGAGGAAGGCTTATCCCCCAGGGAAGCCACCCGCAAATCGATGGGGCAGATCCAGGGCGCGCTGGTGGGGATCGCCATGGTGCTTTCCGCCGTGTTTATCCCGATGGCTTTTTTCGGCGGCACGACCGGCGCAATTTACCGGCAGTTCTCCATCACTATCGTTTCCGCCATGGTGCTCTCGGTGCTGGTGGCGATGATCCTCACCCCTGCCCTGTGCGCCACCATGCTAAAGCCGCTGCACAAAGGCGAGCACCACGGCCAGCGCGGCTTTTTCGGCTGGTTTAACCGGATGTTCAGCCGCAACGCGGCGCGCTATGAGCGTGGCGTGGGCAAAATTTTGCACCGCAGCGTGCGCTGGATGCTGATTTATGTGCTGTTGCTCGGCGGTATGGTGATTATCTTTTTACGGCTTCCGACCTCGTTTCTCCCGCTGGAAGACCGGGGGATGTTTATCACCTCGGTACAGTTGCCCAGCGGGGCGACTCAGCAGCAGACGCTGAAAGTGGTTCAGCAGGTGGAGCAGTATTTCTTCACCAAAGAGAAAGAGAACGTGATGTCGGTGTTTGCCACCGTGGGTTCCGGGCCGGGCGGCAACGGGCAAAACGTGGCGCGGATGTTTGTCCGTCTGAAAGACTGGGACGACCGCGACGCCAAAACCGGCAGTTCCTTCGCCATCATCGAACGCGCCACCAAAGCGTTTCAGGGCATCAAAGAAGCACGTGTCTTTGCCAGCAGCCCGCCTGCGATTAGCGGCATGGGCAGTTCGGCGGGCTTTGATATGGAACTTCAGGATCACTCCGGGGCTGGTCACGATGCGCTAATGAAAGCGCGCGACCAACTGCTGGCGCTGGCCGGGGATAATCATCAGTTGACCCGGGTTCGCCACAACGGCCTGGACGACAGCCCGCAGTTGCAAATTGATATCGACCAGCGTAAAGCCCAGGCGCTGGGCGTCTCCATTGACGATATCAATAACACCCTGCAAACCGCCTGGGGTTCCAGCTATGTGAACGACTTTATGGATCGCGGGCGCGTGAAAAAGGTCTACGTTCAGGCCGCCGCGAAATACCGCATGTTGCCGGAAGATATTAATCAGTGGTATGTGCGCAATAAAGACGGCGGGATGGTGCCCTTCTCGGCGTTCGCGACCTCGCGCTGGGAAACCGGTTCGCCGCGCCTTGAGCGTTACAACGGCTATTCGGCGGTGGAAATTGTCGGCGAGGCCGCGCCGGGCGTCAGTACCGGTACTGCGATGGATATCATGGAGAAGCTGGTAAAAGAGCTGCCTGTTGGCTTTGGCGTGGAGTGGACAGCGATGTCCTATCAGGAACGGCTTTCCGGTGCGCAGGCGCCGGCGCTGTATGCCATCTCGCTGCTGGTGGTCTTCCTGTGCCTTGCGGCGCTGTATGAGAGCTGGTCGGTGCCGTTCTCCGTGATGCTGGTGGTGCCGCTGGGCGTAATCGGCGCGCTACTGGCGACCTGGATGCGCGGGCTGGAAAACGATGTCTATTTCCAGGTGGGGTTACTTACGGTGATTGGGTTATCGGCCAAGAACGCCATATTAATCGTCGAGTTTGCTAATGATATGAATGCGCGCGGTAAGGATCTGATAGCGGCTACGCTGGAAGCCTGTCACCAGCGTCTGCGCCCGATACTGATGACGTCGCTGGCGTTTATCTTCGGCGTGTTGCCGATGGCAACCAGCAGCGGCGCGGGCTCCAGCAGCCAGCACGCTGTGGGCACCGGGGTGATGGGCGGCATGATTTCCGCTACCGTGTTGGCCATTTTCTTCGTGCCACTGTTTTTCGTGCTGGTGAGGCAGCGTTTCCCGCTGAAGGAACGTCAGGAAAAGTAAGAATTTTTGTTCAAAAAAAAGCGGCCTGAACAGGTCGCTTTTTTAGTGGGTTTACCCACGATTTATTATTCGAAGAACGTCGTGTTCTTGATTTCATACTGGATGGTTACTTACGCAGCATCCCATCAATAAAATCTTTCCAGTTCCCTAGTTCACGATCAATCATAATTACCTCTCTTATTATATTTCCATTATATGAAAATATATCTTCTTCTGCAGATATTTTAGCCAACTGCTTCACACTTCTTTTTTTGTATTCAGCGTTGTTGGAAAGTACTATGCCGCGTTTCTATTACATAAGTCGTGACAGACCGCAATATTTTGAAATTTGCTTTAAAATAAGAACTTACCCATAAAACAGGTTACAAACCTGTGTAAAACCGGCGTGTTAGCGGCGCGGATGATAACAGACATTTTTCTTTTCCATCACACTTTTCACTGAAATGATTAAACTACATTCATTGCGACGATAATCATTGCTTCTGTTAATATCTATCACCCACAGTATACATTACGGTTATTATTCAGGATTTATTCATCGCCTGTGATAAGCTGTATATTGTCTGCACTATTTAAGCCGGACCGTTATATTACAAGGCGCATAATATTACCCTTTAATTATTCTAAAAATTTGATTTAATAAACTCCATTACTACAAAAGGACTCAATATGGTCATCCTGCACGGCATCAAAAATTGCGACACCATCAAAAAAGCACGCCGATGGTTAGAAAGTCATCAGATCGATTATCAGTTTCACGATTATCGTGTTGATGGGATTAATGCAGAAATGATGCATAAGTTTGCCCATGAACTGGGTTGGGAAGCGCTGTTGAATACCCGTGGCACCACCTGGCGCAAACTGGATGAATCCCGGCGTAACGCCGTTACCGACGCCGCGAGCGCAATTGACTTGATGGTTGAAATGCCTGCAATTATCAAACGCCCATTGCTCTGCGCGCCCGGTAAGCCTATGCTGCTGGGTTTCAATGAAACTCAGTATCAGCAGTATTTCAACGAGGTGTAGTGTTATGTCCTGCCCGGTTATTGAGCTGACACAGCAGCTTATTCGTCGCCCTTCTCTGAGCCCCGATGACGCGGGCTGCCAGGCGTTGCTCATCGAACGATTGCGCGCCATTGGTTTTACCGTCGAGTCGATGGATTTTGGCGACACCCAAAACTTCTGGGCATGGCGCGGTCAGGGCGAAACGCTGGCCTTCGCCGGGCATACCGATGTGGTGCCCGCTGGTGATGCCGACCGCTGGATCAATCCGCCGTTTGAACCCACTATCCGCGACGGCATGCTGTTTGGCCGCGGCGCAGCAGATATGAAAGGCTCCCTCGCCGCGATGGTTGTCGCAGCGGAGCGCTTTGTCGCCCAGCATCCGCGCCATAAAGGACGCCTCGCGTTTTTGATCACTTCCGATGAAGAAGCCAGCGCCAAAAACGGCACCGTCAAGGTGGTAGAAGAACTGATGGCGCGTAAAGAACGCCTGGATTACTGCCTGGTCGGCGAACCGTCCAGCACCGAAGTGGTGGGCGACGTGGTAAAAAACGGTCGTCGCGGCTCGTTAACCTGCAACCTGACCATTCACGGTGTTCAGGGCCATGTGGCCTATCCGCACCTGGCGGACAATCCGGTTCACCGCGCCGCGCCGATGCTGGCGGAGCTGGTGGGCATTGAGTGGGATTGCGGCAACGCCTTTTTCCCGCCGACCAGTATGCAGGTTGCCAATATCAAAGCTGGCACCGGCAGCAATAACGTGATCCCCGGCGATTTGTTTGTGCAGTTTAACTTCCGCTTCAGTACCGAGCTGACGGATGAGCTTATCAAACAGCGCGTGCTCGAAATTCTCGATCGCCATCAACTGCGCTACAGCGTGGACTGGTGGCTATCCGGCCAGCCGTTCCTGACCTCACGCGGTAAACTGGTGGATGCGGTAGTGAATGCGGTTGCGCACTATAATGAAATCAAACCCCAACTGTTGACCACAGGCGGCACCTCTGACGGGCGTTTTATCGCACGGATGGGCGCACAGGTTGTGGAGCTTGGGCCGGTTAACGCCACCATTCATAAAATCAATGAGTGCGTGAACGCCGCCGACCTGCAACTGCTGGCCCGCATGTATCAACGCATTATGGAGCAGCTCGTCGCCTGACGGGCCGTTTCGGGAGGAACTACATGGATTGGTTTGCGAAATATTGGTGGATACTGGTGCTGGTTTTTCTGGTTGGCGTGCTGCTGAACGTCATCAAAGACCTTAAGCGCGTCGATCATAAGAAGTTTTTGAATAACCGACCGGAACTGCCCCCGCACCGTGACTTCAACGATAAGTGGGACGATGAAGACGACTGGCCGAAGAAGAAGCCTTAATACGTCATGCTGAAATGAAAAACCCTCTTGCGAGGGTTTTTTTATATCATCTCAATAATATCGTCATCATTCGGCTTGCCGCCGCTGAGCGCCTCGTCGAAATAGCGCTTCGGTACGGTATAACGCAGATGATCCAGCGCGGCCTGCATACTGCGTCCATCAATGGCATGGCCTAAATCCTCAATGACGTCCAGCGTCACGTCACCACCCGCCTGGGTCAGCGCCTCTTCAGCGTTGACGGCATGAGACAGTTCAATAACCCGGTCTTCATCACCGTGGATCAGATGCACCGTAGTCGCGGTGGTCACTTTCTCTGGAAGCCGGGCAAAGCGCCCGTTAAACGCCACAACGCGTGAAACCAGACCCGGCTGTGCCTTGATACTTTCCAGCGCCATAATCGCCCCCTGCGAGAAGCCGATAAGCGCCGTTGCGCCCGCATCCACACCGCTCTGCTGCTGCCAGTAACGTACGGTTTCGATAAACAGTGGCATGATGTCGTCGATGCGCTGTTGACGATTATCTTCGGTCACGCCAGCCACGGAAAACCACTGTCGGCCTGGCGCTGGCCCGCTCGGGTTGGGGCCGCCGATGCTGACAACCAGCGCGTCAGGAAACAGCGGCGCGAAGTGGCGGCCAATTTCGCCCATGGAGACCGGATTATCGCCCACGCCATGAAATAGCAGCAGCAACTGTTTAGCGGGTGCGGCTGGGCTTTGAATAACAACGTGGTCATGATTCATGGCTATCTCCTTGGTTAGTAAAAGCAGTCTACGCCCGGGAAAAACAATGACCATGCCATTTCACTGAACAAGTCAGTGGAAAAATTGCAATTGCAAAACCTGGTTCTTTAACGCGTCGTGTCGGGCGGGGTCGAGCTGATATAACGCTTGCGACGTTTCCTGACGACATCGCGCCAGCAGCGCCCTGCGCCCGCTCAGACGCAGCATCTGGCACAGTGACGGAACAGACTGGCGAACGTCGAGGCGGCCACGCAGCGCAGAAACGGGCAGTTGGCTTGCGATAACCAGCCTGTTTACGCTTCCCAGACAGGTTTCCAGCGGACGATGGGCGAATGCGAATCCGCCAAGCTCAAGCCAGTCGTCATCATTAAGCGTAGTCGCCATCACGGTTTCTACAGGCAATTTTTCCTCAATCCAGGGTTGCAGAAAAGCCGCATCCCTCTCAAAACGCGCCCGTTCATTCTTCACCAGCGCCTCGCCTGCCGGGGTGAGCGGCAGTAAGGCGATGGCGTTATAACAGCCGCTGCTGGCTTCCCGGTGGCTGCCAATGCGCACCAGCGTAAAACCGCATCGCTGCCAGAAGCGCCACAGGGTTTGGGTATAGCCGAAACTCACCGAAAGATAGTCAATGTCTTTTACGTGGTGCACTCGCGCCCAATGGATTAACGCCTGCCCCAGCCCTTCACGCTGGCGGGCGGGATGCACTGCGATCCGGCTGACCCGTAACCCTTTTAACGTTGCCGCAAAGGGGTCGCCGCCGTGCGCCGCCAGGGATTGCGCCACCAGATTGCCGCGCGGTCGGCGATAGCCCGCCCACACCGCCTGGCTCAGCGCCGGGCTAAGGCCGCCCTCCTCCAGCAGCCACAGCGCCGCCGCCGTTTTATCACCGGCCACTCCGGCGATAATCTGCTGGCCCGGCGCATCCATCATGCGGCGTAAATCAAGGGGAGATGTGCGGTAGTGCGCACCGCATAATAACTGGTATACCGAGGCCATTCGTTCAGGCCCGTTGTCCCACTGCGCCTGCCCCAGGGCGCTGAACTGGACGTCTCCCCGTGGTGCGCGGGTGAAATCCTCATCCTTAAACAGCAAGAGGGTATCCAGAACCCGTTCAAGCGGATCGTTATCTGCCCAGCGGATCGGATGGGACAGCGCGAACTGCCGGATACCCGGCACGCCCGCGCAAAACTTAAGCATAAAACCGCGCCCGGTGCCTTCGTAGCCCTGAATGGTGGTCACCAGCAAAACGCGCGGCCAGGCGGCAATCAGCGCGCTTAACAGCGGGCCAGGAATGGCAGCGGCTTCATCAATCACCAGCCAGTCGGCTTGTGGAGCTTGCGCGGTCTGGATCAGTTCATACAGCGCATCCGGCGCAAAAAAATGAAATTTTTCGGCGGCGTAGTGGGCCAGCACATCCGTGGCGGCGCGGGACGGCGCGGTCACGATGCAAGTGCCCGTACAGTTATTTATCAGCATTCCGGCCAAGGCCGATTTACCACGTCCACGCGGCGCCGTTACCACGGCTACGCCGCTGCGCATAGTCTGCAATGCCCGAAGGATGTCCGCCTGCTGGCGCAGCGGCGCACCGTCTGCGGGATGCCAGTCGGGGCGCGGCAATGAAGGCATAAAATACACGGGTTGATGCTGATGCCAGCACACCACCTCACCGTCCTGCGAGAACGCACGTTGAAGACGGGAAATAAAATGCGGAGTGGCAATGCTGGAAGGACTGTCAGACCAGCGGCGGGAATCTTCATCCGGTGTTTGCAGCCAGCGTTCCCAGGGGGGTGTCAGCAGCACCAGCCAGCTTCCGGCCTTCAACGTCCCGGCGACAATCGCCAGGGCTTCGACATCCAGCCCCTGTCTGGCATCAAAAACGGTATGCCCGAATTCACGGCCTAACAGTGTACGAACGCGGGAGGTGGGAGAATGCAGCTCAAATAGCGGGTTTTCGCCCACCCACAGCCAGTGGGCGGGCAATGCCTCAGCAAGATCGGTAAGGATCGCGTTGCTCCAGTGGCTTTCACCCGCCAGCACCAGCAAACGACGAATACCCGCTCGCGCCATCGCAGCAGTAACAGCGATCAACGAATCCATACCGGCTTCCTTGCTGAATGCGTCAGTTAAAGCTTATTGCCAAAGGTATTACACTGCGCCGGATCGCCACTGTCAAAGCCGCGTTTAAACCAGGTGTAACGCTGTTCAGACGTCCCGTGGGTGAAGCTGTCCGGGATCACGCGCCCCTGGCTTTGCTGTTGCAGGCGATCGTCGCCAATCGCCTCCGCCGCGTTCAGCGCTTCCTGCAAATCTCCCGCTTCCAGCACGCCCTGCTGCTGCATACTGTGGCCCCAGACGCCAGCGAAGCAGTCGGCCTGAAGTTCCATACGCACGGAGAGACGGTTCACTTCCGCTTCAGAAGCGTTACGCTGCATTTCGCGTACTTTCGGCTCAATGCCCATCAGCTTCTGCACGTGGTGCCCCACTTCATGGGCAATCACATAGCCCTGCGCGAAATCGCCTTCCGCACCCAGCTTGCTGTTCATGTCGTCATAGAAAGAGAGGTCGATATAGACGGTGCTGTCTGCCGGGCAATAAAACGGCCCCATTACTGACTGCCCGGTGCCGCAACCGGTACGGGTCGCGCCGCGATACATTACCAGTTTGGGTTGCTGATAAGTGCGGCCCTGACGCTCGAAAATCTGGCCCCAGGTATCCTCAGTCGTTGCCAGAATGACTGAAGTGAATTTGGCTGCTTCATCCTCATTGGGGCTGATAGAACGGCTGGTTTGTTGAGAAACGGGCTGCCCGCCGGTTAACAGCGAGGTGAGATCCACCCCATAGAAACTGGCAATCACCACGATCACCAGCAGGACGACGCCGCCTTTGCCGCCGGGTAAACGAAAACCGCCGCCGCCCATCATCGGGCCACGGGATTCGCCACGTCTGTCATCGATATTGTCGCTGCCGCGACGCCCTTGCCAACGCATGAACCACCTCGAACTTTTATAATAATATTGACTGATCGTAGGCGGTTAACGGACGGATTTCCATAAGAAAAGGGAGCCAGATCGACAAGGGCACGTTAATACGTGCCCCTTAAGCGGTAAACGATTGCGCGGTTAGTCTATATTTACGCCCAGACGACGAGCAACTTCTTCATACGCTTCAATCAGTCCGCCCAGGCTCTGGCGGAAACGGTCTTTGTCCATTTTGTCCATGGTGTTTTTATCCCACAGGCGGCTGCCGTCCGGGGAAAACTCGTCGCCCAGCACCACTTCACCTTTGAACAGGCCGAATTCAAGTTTGAAATCCACCAGGATCAGGCCCGCATCGTCAAACAGCTTTTTCAGCACGTCATTGGCTTTGTAGGTCAGCTCTTTCATGCGCGCCAGATTTTCTTTATTCACCCAGCCGAAGGTTTCGCAGTAGGACTCGTTGACCATCGGATCGTGCATGGCGTCGTTTTTCAGGAACATGTCGAACAGCGGCGGATTCAGTTCGATGCCTTCTTCGATACCCAGGCGCTTCACCAGAGAGCCTGCCGCACGGTTGCGCACCACGCATTCTACCGGCACCATCTCCAGTTTTTTCACCAGGCATTCGGTATCGGAGAGCAGCGCTTCCATTTGGGTCGGGATGCCCGCTTCTTCCAGTTTGGTCATAATGAAATGGTTGAACTTATTGTTCACCATGCCTTTACGATCGAACTGTTCAATGCGCGCGCCGTCTCCTGCTGACGTATCGTTACGGAATTCGAGCACCAACAGATCGGGGTTCTCCGTGCTGTAAACGGTTTTCGCTTTGCCGCGATACAACTCAGCTTGCTTTTGCATCTTTATTACTCCAGGTGTGATGATTCAAAGGTTTTACGCAAAAAATGGGGTGTTTCCGGTGACGCACACGATTGCGTCTGTTCAATAAAAAAAGGCCGGAGTGATCCGGCCCTGGTATTACTTGCTGAATGCGGCCTGGAATACGGCCACCAGCGCATCGTTTTGCGACTGGGTCAGCGTGTGTCCTTTCGGATCGATAAATTGCAGGCTGCTGCGGTTATCCAGATCGCCGACCTGAAGTTTGTAATCGCCGCTGCTCAGGCCCGGATCGCGTGCGCCCAGTGCCTGCCAGTCGCCGTCAGACAACCGTTTGTAGGTTAACGCTACGCTACCGGTTGAACGGGTGGAGTCCGTCACCTTCATACCCACTTTTTCGAGGGTTGCAGGCAGGCGGTTCCATACCACGCTGAACGGCGCGCGTACCACCAGCATTGGCAAACCGGTGTCATCGGCAGCGCTTTGCACGTCAATCTGGCTGGTGCTGCGGTTATCTGCCGCGTTCTGGTTAGCCGTTTGGGTTTTATCCAGCGACGAGGCGATGCTGTTAAGCATTTCCGCGCTATAGCGCTGGAGCGAAGCCGAGTCGGCGACAGGTTTACCGCCCTGCTCCAGATTAACCAGTTTCACCACCAGCGCCTGCTGGTAGCCCTGCGGCTGAACGGTGATCTGATAACGGCCACGGTATTGCTGATCTTCATCCGCACGGTTCCACTGCACCCAGTCGGTGCTGAGGGTCTGGGCGGCATCGTCGCGTTTAGTGATCGCGTAGTTATGAGACTGGACAGCGCTTACTACCTGCGGCCAGAGCGAACCGCTGCGGCCGTTTTCCAGCAGCAACGTGGCGGTATCCCCGGTGAACTGCGTGCGTGCGCCGGTCACCAGAGCCAGCGGCTGTGCTGGCGGACGAATATCCAGTTCTTTACCGACCCGACCGCTGCCGTTGGTCACAGGAATGTTATAGTCGCCGTTTTCAACCGGCAGAATTAACCCCGCCGGGGCATGAAGTTCCGCCAGCGGCGCGGCATCCAGATAAGACTCATCCCCGCTCACCTGGCGCTTATAGCGCGAATCGGAACTACAGGCGGCGAGCAGCATCACCAGTGATACGGTTGCTACTTTCGCCACACGCGACTTCTGTACTGAGTAAGCCATCAAATCTCCCTAAACTTTACAGCAGACCAGCATGCTTAAGCGCGCCCGCAACCTCGTCACGACCGTGGTCGGTGATCGGGGTCATCGGCAAGCGTAGCGTATCGGTCGCCACAAGTCCCAACGCCTTACATGCCCATTTGGCCGGGATCGGGTTGGGTTCAACAAATAGTTTATGATGCAGCGGCATCAAACGCTGGTTAATCACGCGAGCTTCACGGTACTGGCCGGCTGCGGCAAGTTTGCACATTTCAGCCATGTCACGCGCGGCAACGTTAGCGGTAACCGAAATCACGCCATGACCGCCCAGTTGCATAAAGTCCAGCGCGCTGGCGTCATCGCCGCTCACCAGAATGAAGTCGTCTGAAACCAGCTCTTTGATCTGGTTAACCCGCGTTAAGTTCCCTGTCGCTTCTTTAATACCGACAATATTTTTAACTTTCGAGAGTCTGCCTACCGTTTCCGGCAGCATGTCACAGCCGGTACGAGACGGCACATTATACAGGATCTGCGGCAAATCGGTGTGTTCAGCGATGGCTTTGAAATGCTGGAACAACCCTTCCTGGGTAGGACGGTTGTAGTACGGCGTCACGGTCAGGCAGCCCACAATGCCGCTATCGTTGAAACGCTGCGTCAGGCTAATGGCCTCTGAGGTCGCGTTTGCACCGGTACCGGCGATCACCGGGATACGGCCGTCAGCCAGTTCGAGCGTCATCATCACAACGTCGCCATGCTCGTCATGGCTCAGGGTTGCGGACTCGCCGGTAGTCCCTACAGAAACAATCGCCGAGGTTCCGCTGGCGACATGGTAATCAATCAGTTTTTTCAGGCTCGACCGACAGATATTACCTTTGAGATCCATCGGTGTAATCAGCGCGACAATACTTCCCGTGAACATGGGCCATCCTCTGTGCAAACAAGAAACTCAATGGTACGTTTGCTGCCAATATAAAAGCAAGCGCACAAGGGCGTCCAGGTTGTTGTATGGCGGTTTTTTTTATGGTTTCCTTATAATTATTCACAGAGGCACAGGAAGAATCCGTTTGGCACTCTCATCACAACACTATCTTGTCATTACCGCGCTGGGCGCTGACCGCTCGGGTATCGTGAATACCATTACCCGCCATGTCAGCAGCTGCGGCTGTAACATTGAAGACAGCCGACTGGCGATGCTGGGCGACGAGTTCACGTTTATTATGCTGCTTTCCGGGAGCTGGAACGCAATCACGCTGATTGAATCCACGCTGCCGCTCAAAGGCGCGGAGCTTGATTTACTGATTGTGATGAAACGCACCACCGCCCGTCCACGCCAGGCGATGCCCGCCACCGTATGGGTGCAGGTGGAAGTGGAAGACTCCCCGCATCTGATTGAACGATTCACCGCGCTGCTGGACGCGCACAATCTCAATATCGCCGAACTGGTGTCGCGCACCCAACCTGCCGATAACGGTAAAAGCGCCCAGTTGTATATTCAAATGACCGCCCACAGCCCCGCGCTGGATAATGCGACAATAATCGAGCAAGCGTTCAAGGCTCTCTGTACAGAACTGAATGCGCAAGGCAGTATTAACGTCGTTAACTATCAACAGCAAGATGAACAGGACGGAGTGTCGTAATGAACCCACTGAAAGCCGGAGAGAACGCACCAAAATTTAGCTTGCCCGATCAGGACGGTGAACAAGTAAATTTGACCGACTTCCAGGGACAGCGTGTTCTGGTTTACTTTTACCCGAAGGCCATGACGCCTGGTTGTACCGTGCAAGCTTGCGGGCTGCGCGACAACATGGACGATTTGAAAAAAGCCGGTGTTGAAGTATTAGGGATCAGCACCGATAAACCCGAGAAACTCTCGCGTTTCGCAGAAAAAGAGTTGCTTAATTTCACCCTGCTTTCCGATGAAGACCATCAGGTTTGCGAACAGTTTGGCGTATGGGGCGAAAAATCATTTATGGGGAAAACCTATGACGGTATTCACCGCATTAGTTTTCTGCTGGACGGCAACGGCGTCGTTGAACACGTGTTTGACGATTTCAAAACCAGCAACCACCACGATGTGGTCTTAGCCTGGCTGAACGAAAACCGTTAAATACCTTTGATGTAAAAAGCCGACGCGATGTCGGCTTTTTTGTCTGCGTTACGGTTTATCTTCAACCGACAACCCATCCGGCCAGGCATGAACCACGGCCTTAATCAACGTCGCCAGCGGGATGGCGAAAAACACGCCCCAGAATCCCCATAGCCCGCCGAAAATCACCACCGACAGAATAATCACCAGCGGGTGCAGGTTTACGGCTTCCGAGAACAACACCGGCACCAGCAGGTTGCCGTCCAGCGCCTGGATAATCAGGTAAACCGCGAAGCAGCTCCAGAACTCGGTGCCCAGCCCAAACTGGAACAGCGCCACGCAGACGACCGGGATAGTCACCACAAACGCGCCGATATAGGGGATCAAGACTGATAACCCAACAAGCACTGCCAACAGTAGCGAGTAATTCAGGCCAAAGATGCGAAAGCCAATCCAGGTGGCGACGCCGACCACGACCATTTCCAGCACTTTGCCGCGAATATAGTTGGTGATCTGCTGGTTCATTTCAGTCCAGACCTGGCCCGCCAGCCCGCGATTGCGCGGTAAAACCCGGCGCACCGCATTGAGCATCTGCTCTTTGTCTTTCACCAGGAAAAACACCATCAGCGGCACCAGGATCAGGTAAATGGCGAGGGTTAATAACCCCACCAGCGACGCCAGCGAGAATTTCACCACCGAATCGCCGACCACGGTCATGCGGGCGCGCATATTTTCCGCCATGGCGTCGATAATCCCCGCGTCCATCAAGGCCGGGTAGCGTTTCGGCAGGGTAGCGGCAAAATCTGAGAGCTTATTCAGCATCCCCGGCATATCGCGGATTAAATAAATCCCCTGTTGCCAGGCCACCGGGATCACCACAAACGCCATCACCAGCACGATGCCGATAAACAGCACCAGCACCAGCGTTGCCGCCAGAGTGCGAGAACAGCCGATGCGCTCAAGGCGTACCGTGGGCCACTCCAGCAAAAATGCCAGCACGATAGCCACCAGCAGTGGGGCTAACAGGCTGTGAAAAAAGAACAGGATGCAGAAACCCGCAACCAGAATAACCAGCAGCGCTATCGCTTCCGGGTCGGAAAACCGGCGGCGATACCACTGCATTAACATATCGAGCATCTTTCTTTCCCTGAGGTACCAGCTAAAGCGCTATTCGGATTGTATCTAAACGAAACAAAAAAAGAGCCCATTTTTTCTGGCCCCCTCAAGACAATCGCATTCAGGCTAACTAAGATATCTTTTCCTCGCTCAGACGGCCTTTTGCTCTGCAATGAACAAAGCGGCGTCGCGCAGGTCAAAATCAGAGATTCCAGACAGACAGGACGTGGTTATGTTCAGGCAGTTGAAAAAGACACTGGTTGCAACGCTCATTACCGCCATGGTGGCGGGCTCACTGGTTCCCGCATTCGCGCATAGCGCCACTGAACTCCCTGATATGGGCACTTCGGCGGGCAGTACGCTCTCCATTGGGCAAGAGTTGCAGATGGGCGATTACTATGTGCGCCAGCTGCGCGGTAGTGCGCCGCTAATCAACGATCCGCTGTTAGTGCAATATATCAACGGGCTGGGGATGCGCCTGGTCGCCCATGCGGACTCGGTACGCACGCCGTTTCATTTCTTTTTGATCAATAACGACGAAATCAACGCCTTCGCCTTTTTCGGCGGCAACGTGGTATTGCATACCGCGCTGTTCCGCTACGCCGATAATGAAAGCCAACTGGCCTCGGTGATGGCGCACGAAATTTCTCACGTCACCCAGCGCCATCTGGCGCGCGCGATGGAAGATCAAAAGCGTAATGCGCCGCTGACCTGGGTAGGCGCGCTGGGCTCGATTCTGCTCGCCATGGCCAGCCCGCAAGCCGGTATGGCGGCGCTGACCGGTACGCTTGCCGGTACTCAGCAGGGCGTGATCAGTTTTACCCAGCAAAACGAGCAAGAAGCGGACCGCATCGGCATTCAGGTGTTGCAGCGTTCCGGCTTCGATCCTCAGGCGATGCCGACATTTCTGGAGAAACTGCTCGATCAGGCGCGCTACTCCTCGCGCCCGCCGGAGATTTTGCTGACGCACCCGCTGCCAGAAAGCCGTTTATCCGATGCGCGTAACCGCGCCAACCAGATGCGTCCGGTGGTGGCGCAGTCGTCGGAAGATTTCTATATGGCGAAAGCGCGTACCCTGGGGATGTACAACTCCGGGCGCAATCAGCTCACCAGCGATATTCTCGACGCCTGGTCGAAGGGCAACGTTCGTGAACAACATGCCGCTGCCTATGGCAAAGCGTTGCAGGCGATGGTGGCGAAAAACTTCGCCGAAGCGCGCACGCTGTTGCAGCCGCTGATTACCGCCCAACCCGGAAATCCGTGGTATCTGGATCTCTCAACCGATATCGATTTAGGGCTGAATAAAGCCAACGATGCGGTTAATCGCCTGAAAAATGCCCCGGATCTGAAAAATAATCCGGTGCTGCAATTGAACCTGGCGAACGCCTGGCTTGAAGCGAAACAGCCGGGGGAATCGGTGAAAATCCTTAACCGTTATACCTTCTCTCATCCCGATGATTCCAACGGCTGGGATCTGCTGGCACAGGCCCAGGCTGCGCTCGGCAACCGCGACCAGGAACTGGCGGCTCGCGCAGAAGTCATGGCGCTACTGGGCAGGCTCGATCAGTCTATTTCGCTGTTAAGCAGCGCCAGTTCGCAAGTGAAAGTCGGCAGCCTGCAACAGGCGCGCTACGATGCGCGTATTGATCAGTTCCGCCAGTTGCAGATGCGATTCCGCCCCTATGAGAAAATGTAAAAGGAGAAAGAATGTCTCGTAAGGTCACGATTTACCATAACCCACGCTGTTCCAAGAGCCGCGAAACGCTGAATTTACTGAAAGAGAACGGCGTTGAACCGGAGGTGGTGCTGTATCTGGAAACGCCACCGGATGCAGAAACGATCAGACAGCTGCTTAAGCAACTGGGATACAGCAGTGCACGTCACTTAATGCGCCAGAAAGAAGAGATTTATAGCGAGTTGAAGCTCGGCGATCCGGCACTGACGGAAGAACAGCTTATCGCCGCGATGGTTGAAAACCCGAAACTGATTGAGCGCCCGATAGTGGTGACTGACGGGAATGCCCGTATTGGCCGGCCGCCGGAGTCGGTGCTGGAAATCCTTTAACACGCCTTAACCGCAGGCGCAGCAGCCTGCGGTTACAGTCCGAGAATATCTTTCACAAACGGAATCGTTAATTTGCGCTGTGCGGTAATCGAGGCGCGATCCAGCTGATCGAGCGTCATAAACAGCGTGCGCATTTCCCGGTCCAGCCGCTTGAGTAAAAAACGCCCCACATCTTCCGGCAGTTCAAACCCGCGCTGGCGCGCCCGCAGCTGTAGCGCCAGCAATTTATCGTCATCCGACAGCGGCTGAAGCTTGTATATTTGCCCCCAGTCGAGGCGGGAGGCTAAATCAGCAAGCTGGAGATTAAGCTGGCGCGGCGGTCTGTCGCCGGTGATCAACAATCGCGTTTTGCCGGATTCCAGAATGCGGTTATAGAGATTAAAAATCGCCATTTCCCACAGCTCATCGCCCGCGATGCATTCAATATTATCAATGCACACCAGCGACAATTGTTCCATACCATCAAGCACTTCCGGGACAAACCAGGTGCGTTTATCGAGAGGAACATAGCCTACCGCATCGCCGCGCGCCGAGAGTTCCGCGCACGCCGCATGCAGCAGATGGCTGCGCCCTGCCCCTTCGCGAGACCAGATGTAGATATAACCGCTGTGCTCCTGACGTAACACGTTTTGCAGCGCGGCTAATAAAGAAGGGTTATCACCCGGCCAGAAACTTGCGAAAGTTTCATCATCGGGTAGATAGAGTGGCAAAGAGAGCTGTGCCGGTGTGTTCAGAGAGACCTCAACCAGTGCCTGAGTAAAATCGCGCTGAGTTTATCACAGAAAAGGCCGCGTATTGAACCGGGCGGCAGATCCGCCCGGTTTACTACGATCAGGAGGCTTTTTCCTGATCTTCCGCGTCCAGCACCACTTCTTCCGGGCGCAGTACGCTGATTAATTTGAAAATCAGGCTCAGCAGCACACCGACAATGGTCGCCAGCGCCATGCCTTTCAGCTCCGCCGCGCCAACATGCACTTTCGCGCCGCTGACGCCGATGATCAGGATCACCGAGGTGAGGATCAGGTTTTGCGCTTTGCTGTAATCCACTTTGGAGTCGATCAGTACGCGAATACCGGACGCGCCGATCACCCCGTACAGCAGCAGCGACACGCCGCCCATCACCGGAACCGGGATAATCTGGATCGCCGCCGCCAGTTTACCGACGCAGGAGAGCAGAATCGCGATAATCGCCGCGCCGCCGATAACCCAGGTACTGTAAACGCGGGTAATCGCCATCACGCCGATGTTTTCACCGTAGGTGGTGTTCGGCGTGGAGCCGAAGAAACCGGAAATCATGGTGGAGAAACCGTTGGCGAACATGGAGCGATGCAGGCCCGGATCGCGAATCAGGTCTTTCTTGACGATATTGGCCGTTACCACCAGGTGCCCGACGTGTTCGGCAATCACCACCAGCGCCGCAGGCAAGATAGTGAAAATAGCGAACCACTCGAAGCGCGGGGTGTAGAAAGTTGGCAGCGCGAACCAGTGCGCGTCTTTAATTGGCGTGATATCAACCACGCCCATGATGAAGGAGAGCGCGTAACCCGCCAGCACGCCGATCAGGATCGGGATAATCGCCAGGAAGCCGCGAAACAGCACCGAGCCAAATACCGTCACGCCCAGCGTCACCAACGAAATGATAATGGTGGTGGAATCCGGCATCTGCCCTTCCGCTGGCAGCAGACCCGCCATATTGGCCGCCACGCCCGCCAGTTCCAGACCGATAACCGCCACAATCGCGCCCATCGCCGCAGGCGGGAACATCACGTCCAGCCAGCCAGTCCCGGCTTTTTTGACAATCAACGCCACCAGGCAAAACAGCGCACCGCAGACGATAAAGCCGCCCAGGGCCAGTTCATAACCCAACGGCAGCAGTAACAACACCGGAGAGATAAACGCAAAGCTCGACCCAAGATAGGCCGGGATTTTGCCCTTACAGATAAACAGATACAGCAGGGTCCCGATACCGTTAAACAGCAGCACGGTGGCCGGGTTGATATGAAACAGGATTGGCACCAGCACGGTTGCGCCAAACATGGCGAACAAGTGCTGCAAACTAAGCGGGATGGTTTGAAGCAGCGGTGGTCTTTCGCTTACCCCGATAGCACGGCGCGTCATAGTGTTTTCCTCTGAGTGTTGTTGTAATGATTTATGAAATAACGATTACTGATGAATAACCCAAAAAAAAGCCGACTATCGAAGTCGGCTTTTTTTATGCGTTCATTTATTTAGTACCAAAAATCTTGTCGCCGGCATCGCCGAGGCCCGGAATGATGTATCCGTGCTCGTTCAATCCCTTGTCGATAGACGCAGTGTACAACTCTACGTCCGGGTGCGCTTTCTCCAGCGCGGCGATACCTTCCGGCGCGGCAACCAGCACCAGTACTTTAATGCTGTGGCAGCCGGCGTTTTTCAGCAGGTCAATAGTGGCGATCATTGAGCCGCCGGTCGCCAGCATCGGGTCAACCACCAGCGCCATACGCTCGTCGATGTTGGAAACCAGCTTCTGGAAATAAGGAACCGGCTCCAGCGTCTCTTCGTTACGGTAGATACCTACCACGCTGATACGCGCGCTCGGCACGTGCTCCAGTACGCCTTCCATCATGCCCAGACCGGCACGCAGGATCGGCACCACGGTAATTTTTTTGCCTTTGATTTGTTCGACTTCTACCGGGCCGTTCCAGCCTTCGATAACCACTCTCTCGGTTTCGAGGTCGGAAGTCGCTTCATAGGTCAGCAGGCTGCCCACTTCCGAGGCCAGTTCACGAAAGCGCTTGGTGCTAATATCATTTTCACGCATCAGCCCGAGCTTGTGTTTGACGAGTGGGTGTTTCACTTCCACGATCTTCATACTCTTTCTCCCCAGAAAGGTGGCAGCCACAAAAAAAATCGCCGGATTATACCGCTTTTTCGCCGCTGCGCCATATCTAATGGTCATGATCGGGATCAACCGAACTGAAATCAGTCTACGCCATAAGATTTTAAATGCGCTAAATAAGAGGCTCGCAAACGTTTGCCTGCACTGTTAGAATTGCCGCGTTTTCTTACTACCGCAACCGCGTGGGGATTGTGCAGTGACCGATAAAACCTCTCTCAGCTATAAAGATGCCGGCGTTGATATTGATGCAGGTAATGCTCTGGTCGACCGTATTAAAGGCGTCGTGAAAAAAACTCGCCGCCCTGAAGTCATGGGCGGACTGGGCGGATTCGGCGCATTGTGCGCGTTGCCGCAGAAATATCGCGAGCCGGTTCTGGTATCGGGCACCGACGGCGTCGGCACCAAGCTGCGTCTGGCAATGGATTTAAAACGTCACGACACCATCGGCATCGATTTGGTCGCCATGTGCGTTAACGACCTGGTGGTACAGGGCGCAGAACCGCTGTTCTTCCTGGACTACTACGCCACCGGCAAACTGGATGTAGATACCGCAGCCAGCGTCATTACCGGCATCGCCGAAGGCTGTTTACAGTCCGGCTGTGCGCTGGTTGGCGGCGAAACGGCGGAAATGCCGGGTATGTATCACGGCGAAGATTACGACGTAGCTGGTTTTTGCGTGGGTGTGGTCGAGAAGTCAGAGATTATCGACGGTTCCAAAGTGGCCGATGGCGATGTGCTGATTGCGCTGGCTTCCAGCGGTCCACACTCCAACGGCTATTCCCTGGTGCGCAAAATTGTTGACGTCAGCGGTTGCGACCCGCTTACCACGCAACTGGAAGGCAAATCGCTGGCGGATCACCTGCTGGCCCCGACGCGCATTTATGTGAAATCTATCCTGGAGCTGATCGAGCAGGCTGATGTCCATGCTATCGCCCACCTGACCGGCGGCGGCTTCTGGGAAAACATTCCGCGCGTGCTGCCGGACAACACCCAAGCCGTGATCGACGAATCTTCCTGGCAGTGGCCTGCGGTATTTGACTGGATGCAGAAAGCAGGCAACGTCAGCAAACACGAGATGTATCGCACATTTAACTGCGGCGTCGGAATGGTTATCGCGCTGCCTGCGAGCGAGGCCGAAAAAGCGATTTCTTTACTCAATGCGCGTGGCGAAAAGGCGTGGAAAATCGGTATCATCAAGGCTTCTGATTCCGAACAACGCGTGGTTATTGAGTAATGAAACACATTGTGGTGCTGATTTCTGGCAACGGAAGCAACTTGCAGGCCATTATCGACGCCTGCCAACAGAAGAAGATCAACGGCACCATTAGCGCGGTATTCAGCAATAAGGCCGACGCGTTCGGCCTTGAACGCGCCAGAGAGGCGGGCATTCCCGCCCATGCGCTCACGGCCAGCCAGTTCGCCAGCCGCGAAGCGTTCGACCGCGAATTGATGCTGGAAATCGACGCCTATGCCCCGGATCTGGTGGTGCTGGCAGGCTATATGCGCATTCTGAGCCCGGCGTTTGTGGCGCATTACCGTGGACGGTTGATCAACATCCACCCTTCCCTGCTACCGAAATATCCCGGCCTGCATACCCATCAACAGGTGCTGGAAAACGGCGATGAAGAGCACGGCACTTCCGTGCATTTCGTAACCGATGAGCTGGACGGCGGCCCGGTGATTTTGCAGGCGACCGTGCCGGTTTTCGAAGGCGATAATGAAGATGACGTGACGGCCCGGGTGCAGGCCCAGGAGCACGCCATTTATCCGTTGGTGGTCAGTTGGTTTATGGAAGGCCGCCTGACGATGCACGGCAACGAAGCCTGGCTCGACGGCAAACCGCTGCCCGCCCAGGGCTATGCGTCCGAAGAGTAACTGCTTCACGCGTTAAACAACGATCAGGCCTGGTAGATACCGGGCCTGTTTTGTTTTCGGCTTATGGCAAATAAATGAAACAAAAAAGTCACTTAGCGCCGCCACGCTCATGTAGCTGTCATACTTTTGTGGCATCGTTGGACATCGCGGGTCTTCGCTCGCCATAATAGTATCGAGACGGATTTTCCACGTCCCGAGTGAGA
The DNA here is from genome assembly GCF_032062175.1 of Atlantibacter sp. NCBI lineage: Bacteria > Pseudomonadati > Pseudomonadota > Gammaproteobacteria > Enterobacterales > Enterobacteriaceae > Atlantibacter > Atlantibacter sp. The sequence goes on along the minus strand of NZ_DAMBQK010000012.1, from coordinate 59,205 downwards.
TAACCGGAGTGTCAGTAGTCATGGGTCAGGAAAAACTATACATCGAGAAAGAGCTCAGTTGGCTGTCATTCAACGAGCGCGTGCTGCAGGAAGCTGCGGATAAAAGCAACCCGCTGATCGAGCGGATGCGTTTTCTGGGGATTTATTCCAATAATCTTGATGAGTTTTATAAGGTTCGCTTCGCCGAACTCAAACGCCGCATTTTGATCAGCGAGGAGCAAGGTATCACCTCGCATTCCCGCCATTTGCTGGGCAAGATCCAGTCGCGGGTCCTTAAAGCCGATCAGGAATTTGACGGGTTGTATAACGATCTGCTGCTGGAAATGGCGCGTAACCAAATCTTCCTGATCAACGAACGCCAGCTTTCACAAAACCAGCAGGGCTGGTTGCGCCACTATTTCAAACACTATCTGCGCCAGCACATTACGCCAATTTTGCTGTATCGCGACACCGACCTGGTGCAGTTTTTAAAAGATGATTACACCTATCTGGCGGTAGAGATCATTCGCGGCGATGAAATCCGCTACGCGCTGCTGGAAATCCCGTCCGATAAAGTGCCGCGCTTCGTAAACCTGCCGCCGGAAACGCCGCGCCGCCGCAAGCCGATGATCCTGCTGGATAATATCCTGCGCTTCTGCCTGGACGATATTTTTAAAGGTTTCTTCGATTACGATGCGCTTAACGCCTATTCGATGAAAATGACTCGCGACGCCGAATACGACCTGGTGCATGAGATGGAATCCAGCCTGCTGGAACTGATGTCTTCCAGCCTGAAACAGCGTCTGACGGCAGAGCCGGTGCGCTTTGTCTACCAGCGAGATATGCCCGACGCCATGGTGGAAATGCTGCGCCAGAAATTATCGATTTCGCGCTATGACTCCATCGTACCCGGTGGCCGTTACCACAACTTCAAAGACTTCATCAGCTTCCCGAACGTGGGCAAAGCCAATCTGGTGAACAAGCCGCTGCCGCGTCTGCGCCATGTCTGGTTTGATAAATTCCGCAACGGCTTCGATGCGATCCGCGAGCGCGATGTGCTGCTTTATTACCCTTACCACACTTTTGAGCACGTGCTGGAACTGCTGCGCCAGGCCTCGTTTGACCCCAGCGTGCTGGCGATAAAAATCAATATTTACCGCGTGGCCAAGGATTCGCGCATTATCGACGCGATGATCCACGCGGCGCATAACGGTAAAAAAGTCACCGTGGTGGTGGAGTTACAGGCGCGTTTTGACGAAGAAGCCAACATCCACTGGGCGAAACGCCTGACGGAAGCGGGCGTACATGTGATCTTCTCCGCGCCAGGCCTGAAAATCCACGCCAAACTGTTCCTGATCTCCCGTAAAGAGGGCGAGGACGTGGTGCGTTATGCGCATATCGGCACCGGTAACTTTAACGAAAAGACCGCCCGGATCTATACCGATTACTCGTTGCTGACCGCCGATGCGCGCATCACCAACGAAGTACGCCGGGTATTCAACTTTATTGAAAACCCATACCGCCCGGTGACATTTGATTATCTGCTTGTTTCACCGCAGAACTCGCGGCGCCTGCTGTATGAAATGATCGACAAAGAAATTGCCAATGCCCAGAACGGCCTGCCTTCCGGCATCACCCTGAAGCTAAACAACCTGGTCGATAAAGGCCTGGTGGACCGCCTGTATGCGGCGTCCAGTTCCGGCGTGCCGGTGAACCTGCTGATTCGCGGCATGTGCTCGCTGATCCCCCAACTGGAGGGCATCAGCGATAACGTCAAAGTCATCAGCATCGTTGACCGTTACCTGGAGCATGACCGGGTTTACGTATTTGAAAACGGCGGCGATACAAAAGTTTTCCTCTCTTCCGCAGACTGGATGACCCGTAATATCGATTACCGTATTGAAGTGGCGACGCCGCTGCTTGACCCACGTCTTAAGCAGCGCATTCTCGATATCCTTGATTTGCTGTTCAACGATACGGTAAAAGCACGCTACATGGATAAAGAACTCAGTAACCGCTATGTTCCTCGCGGCAATCGCCGTAAACTGCGCGCCCAGCTAGCGATTTACGAATACATCAAATCACTCGAACAGCCAGAATAATCTATGCCGATAACTCAAAACGCTCCCCGACCGCAGGAGTTCGCTGCGGTCGATCTTGGCTCCAACAGCTTCCATATGGTGATCGCCCGCGTGGTGGATGGCGCCATGCAGATCATTGGCCGGCTTAAACAGCGCGTCCACCTGGCGGATGGTCTGGATGAAAACAATATCCTTAGCGAAGAGGCCATGGAGCGCGGCCTGACCTGTCTGTCGCTGTTCGCGGAACGTTTACAGGGTTTCTCTGCGGAGAACGTCTGTATTGTGGGTACGCATACGCTACGCCAGGCGCAAAACGCCGCGGATTTTCTTAAGCGCGCCAAAGAGGTGATCCCCTATCCGATTGAGATCATTTCCGGCAATGAAGAAGCGCGTCTGATTTTTATGGGCGTGGAACATACCCAGCCGGAAAAAGGCCGCAAGCTGGTGATCGACATCGGCGGCGGATCGACCGAACTGGTGATTGGCGAAGATTTCGAGCCCAGGCTGGTGGAAAGCCGCCGTATGGGCTGCGTAAGCTTTGCGCAAATGTTCTTTCCTGGCCGCGTCATTAGCCCGGAAAACTTCCACCGTGCGCGGCTGGCAGCGGTGCAAAAACTGGAAAACCTGGCCTGGCAGTTCCGCATTCAGGGTTGGAACGTGGCGCTTGGGGCCTCCGGCTCGATTAAAGCCTCTCACGAAGTGTTGCTGGCGATGGGTGAAAAAGATGGCCTGATTACCCCGGAGCGTCTGGAAATGCTGTGTGCCGAGGTCCTGAAGCATAAATCCTTTGACGCGCTGAGCCTGCCGGGCCTGTCGGAAGAACGCAAGACGGTGTTTGTGCCAGGCCTGGCGATTCTGTGTGGCGTGTTTGATGCGCTGGGGATCCGCGAGCTACGTCTTTCCGATGGCGCGCTGCGTGAGGGCGTGCTGTATGAAATGGAAGGCCGTTTCCGCCATCAGGATATCCGTAGCCGTACCGCGCAAAGCCTGGCGAACCAATACCATATCGATCGCGATCAGGCGCATCGGGTGCTGGATACCATCACGCTGATGTACGATCAGTGGCAGGCGCAGCAGCCTAAGCTTGCCGACCCGCAGCTCTCGGCGTTGTTGAAATGGGCGGCGCTACTGCATGAGGTAGGGTTGAGCATCAACCACAGCGGGCTGCATCGTCACTCCGCCTATATTTTGCAGCACAGCGATCTGCCGGGCTTCAACCAGGAACAGCAGATGCTGATGGCGACGCTGGTCCGCTATCACCGTAAAGGCATCAAACTGGATGAACTGCCGCGCTTTGCGTTGTTTAAGAAAAAGCAGTATTTACCGCTGATCCAACTGTTTCGGTTAGGCGTTTTGCTCAATAACCAACGCCAGTCGACAACCACCCCGCCGACGCTGGTGCTGGAAACCGACGACAACCACTGGACATTGCGCTTCCCTAACGGCTGGTTTAGCCAGAACGCGCTGGTCTTGCTGGACCTGGAGCGCGAGCAGCAGTACTGGGAATCCGTTACCGGGTGGAAATTGCTGATTGAAGAAGAACAGATTTCTGACGCGGCGGCAAACGGCTAACCCCCGTTTGCTTGCCCGTTAACCAGGCTTTCAATCGGCTGCGGTTTGCCAATTAAATATCCCTGCTGGTAATCAATACCCAGTGTCAGCAGGGCTTGTCTCACTTCTTCGCTCTCCACATACTCTGCCACCACCTGCATATTTTTCATCCGCGCCAGATTACAAATCGATGCCACAATCTGGTAATCCATACTGCTGGACAACAAATTACGGACAAAGCTGCCGTCGATTTTCAAAATGTCTGCGGTAACGTTTTTAAACCGCGCATAGCTGGCGTAGCCGGTGCCGAAGTCGTCAATCGCGATACGGCAGCCGAGGTTGCGTAATGCGGTCAGCGTGAGGCTGACCTGCTCAATATTCGACAGCGACTGGCTTTCGGTCACCTCAAAGATAAGCTGCCAGGGTTCTACCTTGTATTTCGCCAGCATCGTTTTAACTTCACCGGCAAACGGCACCCGGCAGACAGAAGACGGCGTTAAGTTTATGGCAAAGCGAAAGCCGGGCAGCAAGGCGCGATGCTGGTCAATAAAACGTAATGTCTTTTCCAGTACCCATAGGTCAATCCGCGACGATAAACCAAACTCATGCGCCACCGGTAAAAATTCCCCGGGCATAAAGGTGTTGCCGTTTTCATCCAGCATCCGCAGCAGCACTTCGTAATAGCAATCGCCGCGCACACCGTCCACGCGTTGGATCATCAAGGAAAAACGATCGTTATCCAGCGCCATCTGAAGACGGTTCATCATCTCAACTTTGATTTTTACCGCGCGCTGTAATTGATTACCACCCCGGCGCTGCAGGCTTTCGGGATGATGGGTGGAGAGTGATAAATCTGCAATGGAGCTCATTTCACCCAGCAGGATATGTAAATGATTAACCGGCGAGCGCAGAAAACAATAGCTTATCCCCACCTGCGGCTGGATCGGCATGCCATCCCAGATGAGACGGAACGCGTTCACTTTTTCATGCAGGATGGCGATGCGCTCCTCATGATTATGCGTGCTTAACCGAATGACTAAATCATGCCCCGACAGCTGATACGTAAGCTCGTCTTCGTTTAATACCTCTCTGAGCCAGGCGGCGAGCTGCTGTTTATAGTGAATACGCAAACTCACCCCGTAATGCCGCCCCAGCAACTCCAGTTCCGGCACCCGTAAAAAACACAGCATCGACCACGGATAATTGGCCAGATCGTGATTCAGTGCCCGCAGGTTTGGCATATGGACTAGCGGATCGATAAACGCCAGACGGCGGCCGCGGTTATGGATATTCCGCTGCCAGGTCGCTACCTTGCCCATCACCATAATCGTCAGTGAATAGACAAAGTAACAGGATGAACTGATCACGATTTGCAGTTCATATTCCGGCGAGGTGGGTAAATAACGTTCGTAATAGTGGCAAAGCAGAAGCAGTACCAGGCTCCAGACGACGGTAATAAACAGATAACCGAATCGAATCGCGCCCCACAGCATGACTGGCAGCAGTAAAGAGAGCGTATAGCTGGTGGTAAAGATGGAATTGTTGTCTTTTTCGGGCGCAGACAGAAGCAGAGAAACCAGACCAATCATCACGCAAAACCAGATAATGACTTCTGTCCGTTTTACGCGCGCATCGCATTGGCATTTCATTTGCGAATACCAGGCGCGCAGATAGCGTGGATGGCGCAGAGTACGAATCGCTAAATAGCACAGCGGCGCGCCCGTCAGGCAGCCGACCAATACCCCCTGATAATTTACCAACGCACGAATATTAAAGGGGTTTTCGCCTACCAGATTGGCCGTCGTATCATAAAGGCCGAAAAAGTTGGCGAACTGATAGAACATCATAAACACCGAGGCATTGCAGAATACCAGCCAGAACAGACGCTGAATATTCACATTGCCATTTCCATACGAGATGGCGAAACGGCGCGTCTCGAAAATGCGATAGCCACCCCAACTGATAAGGGTAGACAGCAAAAAATGAAAGGTTGTGACGGACAGATCCAGCAAACCGACGTTGTGATGGTAGTTAATCACAATCGCCAGAATCAATCCCGGTATCGCCGCCCAGCCGAAAAACAACATCAGGGTAATCATTAACGCCAGCGGCAAAAAATAGAGCACCACGATGCCCTCGCCTATCTGCGCATGTGTATTCGCTAACCGGGCGACAGGGAGCAATAGCAGAGGGAGAAACAGCGGTAAACACCACCATTTGTCTTTATAACGTTGATACCAGGTTAACAGGTGCATAGATGCCCGAAAAACGCTCCCATAATCCGAAGGGAAAAGAAGGCAGGCATCCAACCAACCGTTAACACTGCGCGCTGATTTTAATGCGGGCAGAAGAGACGCAAATTTTAGTTAGGTTAAAAAACTGAAAATTGACGTGAGTCAAATGACAGGAAAAAGTCCATTCAGAGCGTAAGTATTTTTTAGGAATTAGTCACTTATGATACACACGGTAAATATAATTATCACATAAATAACCAAGGTTAATCATAATGTCATAATTTTTACATGATGAATAATTGACCTCTTCTCGCGGCTATGACTTAATAAGCCTGTCGCCCGCGGTTGACGGGTAAACCTAAAGGAAAATGGCGTGAGTCAGGCCACCAGTATGCGAAACCGACACCGATTCAATAATCGAATGACTCGCATTATCTTGCTAATTAGCTTCTTGTTCCTCTTTGGCCGCTTCGTTTACTCCGCTATCGGCGCCTGGTACCACCATCAGGACAAAATCGAAACTCAGCAAATCAGCCTGAGTATTGATACCCCACATCAGCGCTAAATCACTTTTATGTGCCATCTGGCAAACAATACGTGGCCTCTGCGTCAGAAGACCACGCCGCTTACCTGGCGAACTATACCCGGAACACGCTGCCGATCCAGCCGGACGGCGGGTAACAGAGTAATATTCAGCTCTATTGCCTATCATTATCGCTAAGCGCCACGAATCCGCCTGGCTGTGCCGTGGAACCGCCGAGCATATCCTCGCCGCGCTAGCCGCGTACAGATGGCGTTTCGAAAAAGAGGCCGAGACAGTTCAGTTAGAGGTGTGCGGTCTGTTAATACTCAATGAATCGAGCCTGGCCCGGGCTGCGGTGATAAAAGTTTTATGGAGCAGGATGTGCTTGCCGACATTGAAGCGGGGGCTACGACGCTTACGCACCGGTAAACACAAAAAGAATCGGGTAGGAAATCCTACCCGATAGACAACAACTGGCGGTATTTTTTAATGGCAGGCTCTGCGCATGCCATGAAAAAACTTATTCCCACTCAATAGTCGCTGGCGGCTTACCGCTGATGTCATACACCACGCGGGAAATGCCATTCACTTCATTGATAATGCGGTTCGACACACGGCCCAGGAAGTCATAAGGTAGATGCGCCCAGTGCGCGGTCATAAAGTCGATGGTTTCCACCGCACGCAGTGACACAACCCAGTCGTATTTACGACCATCGCCCATCACGCCTACCGAACGCACCGGCAGGAACACGGTGAAAGCCTGGCTCACTTTGTCATACAGATCCGCTTTACGCAGCTCTTCGATAAAGATCGCATCGGCGCGACGCAGCAAATCGCAGTACTCTTTCTTCACTTCGCCAAGTACACGCACGCCAAGGCCTGGGCCCGGGAACGGGTGACGGTACAGCATGTCGAACGGCAGGCCCAGCTCAAGACCGATTTTGCGCACTTCGTCTTTGAACAGCTCTTTCAGCGGCTCAACGAGGCCCATCTTCATCTCTTTCGGCAAGCCGCCCACGTTGTGGTGCGATTTGATAACGTGCGCTTTACCGGTCGCTGAAGCGGCGGATTCAATGACGTCAGGATAAATAGTCCCCTGCGCCAGCCACTTCACGTCTTCCAGTCTCAACGCTTCTTCGTCAAACACTTCTACGAACACACGACCAATGATTTTGCGTTTGGCTTCCGGGTCGTTCTCCCCTGCCAACGCTTCCAGGAAACGTGCTTCCGCCGGAACATGAACGATGTTCAGGCCGAAATGGTCGCCGAACATGTCCATCACCTGCTCGGCTTCATTCAGGCGCAGCAGGCCGTTATCAACGAAGACACAAGTCAGGCGGTCGCCAATGGCGCGGTGCAGCAGCATGGCAGTAACGGAAGAATCCACACCGCCGGACAGGCCAAGGATCACTTTATCGCTGCCAACCTGCTGGCGAATGCGTTCTACCGCGTCATCGATGATTTTCGCCGGTGTCCACAGCGCTTCGCACTGGCAGATGTCGCGCACAAAGCGCTCTAACATACGCAGGCCCTGGCGGGTGTGGGTTACTTCCGGGTGGAACTGTACGCCGTAAAAACGTTTTTCTTCGTTCGCCATAATGGCAAACGGGCAGGTTTCAGTGCTGGCGACGGTCACGAAATCAGCCGGGATGGCGGTAACTTTGTCGCCGTGGCTCATCCACACGTCCAGCAGCGGTTTACCCTCTGCGCTCAGGGCATCTTCGATGCCGCGAACCAGGGCGCTGTCGGTTTTAACTTCCACCTGCGCATAGCCGAATTCACGCTCATCGGAACCCTGAACATGGCCGCCAAGCTGCATTGCCATAGTCTGCATACCGTAGCAAACGCCCAGAACCGGAACGCCCGCCTCGAACACGTACTGCGGCGCGCGCGGGCTGTTGTGCTCGGTGGTACTTTCCGGGCCGCCGGAAAGAATAATGCCGTTAGGATTAAATTCGCGAATCTGTGCTTCAGTAACATCCCATGCCCACAGCTCGCAATACACGCCCAGCTCACGCACGCGACGCGCTACCAACTGAGTATATTGAGAACCGAAATCGAGGATGAGAATGCGATGTTGATGAATATTGTCTGTCATTGACGCTTAGTCCGAGGCAAGTGAAACAGATTAAATAAATCGCCCGACGCGAGGTCGGGCGAAGAAAATCAGGAGCCCATACGGTAGTTCGGGGACTCTTTGGTAATGGTCACGTCGTGTACGTGACTTTCCTGGATACCCGCACCGCTGATGCGTACAAACTCTGCTTTGGTACGCAGCGCGTCGATAGTACCACAGCCGGTCAGCCCCATACAGGAACGCAGGCCGCCCATTTGCTGGTGGATAATCTCTTTCAGGCGGCCTTTGTACGCCACACGGCCTTCGATACCTTCCGGCACCAGTTTGTCGGCAGCGTTGTCGCTCTGGAAGTAGCGGTCAGAAGAGCCTTTGGACATCGCGCCCAGGGAGCCCATCCCACGGTAGGATTTATAAGAACGGCCCTGGTAGAGTTCAATTTCGCCCGGGGATTCTTCGGTGCCTGCCAGCATGGAGCCGACCATCACCGCGCTTGCGCCAGCGGCAATGGCTTTTGCGATGTCGCCGGAGAAACGGATACCGCCATCGGCGATAACCGGAATACCGGTGCCTTCCAGCGCTTCGACTGCGTCAGCCACCGCGGTGATTTGCGGAACGCCCACGCCGGTCACGATACGGGTAGTACAGATTGAGCCAGGGCCAATACCGACTTTCACTGCGCTCACGCCGGCTTCTGCCAGCGCGCGCGCGCCCGCCGCCGTCGCCACGTTACCGCCGATGATTTGCAGATCCGGGTATTTAGCACGGGTTTCGCGGATGCGCTGCAACACGCCTTCGGAATGACCATGCGAGGAGTCGATCAGCAATACGTCTACGCCAGCGGCAACCAGCGCGTCGATGCGCTCTTCGTTGCCCGCGCCAGCGCCTACTGCCGCGCCTACGCGCAGACGGCCCTGCTCGTCTTTACAGGAGTTCGGTTTACGCTCTGCTTTCTGGAAGTCTTTTACGGTGATCATGCCGCGCAGATGGAAGCTGCCGTCTACGACCAGCGCTTTTTCAACGCGTTTTTCGTGCATTTTCGCGAGCACGACATCGCGTGATTCGCCTTCGCGTACGGTGACAAGGCGTTCTTTCGGCGTCATATAAACACTGACCGGCTGGCTCAGATCGGTAACGAAACGCACGTCACGACCGGTGACGATGCCGACCAGCTCGTTGTCGGCGGTGACGACCGGATAACCGGCGAAGCCATTACGTTCGGTTAATTCTTTCACTTCACGCAGCGTGGTGGTCGGCAGCACGGTCTGCGGGTCGGTCACGACGCCACTTTCGTGTTTTTTAACGCGCTTGACTTCTTCAGCCTGGCGTTCAATCGACATGTTTTTGTGGATGAACCCAAGACCGCCTTCCTGCGCCAGCGCGATGGCCAGGCGAGCCTCAGTCACGGTGTCCATTGCTGCGGAGAGCATAGGAATATTCAGGCGGATGGTTTTGGTTAACTGCGTGCTCAGATCGGCAGTATTCGGCAGAACGGTAGAGTGAGCGGGAACGAGGAGAACGTCGTCAAACGTCAGTGCTTCTTTAGCGATACGTAGCATGGGCAATATCTCAACCTGGGTGAATGAGAACAGATAAAATATTGCCGCGGCATTATACAGAGCGTAACCGTTTGCATCTAGCATTTTTTAATAAAAATACTTGCTATCGTCTCTGACCGCGTTACTATCGATTGAATAACCTGCTGATTTAGAATTTGATCCAGCTCACATGTCGCTAAGCCAATCCCCCGCAATTTATACCGTCAGCCGATTAAACCAGACCGTCCGGATGCTACTGGAACAGCAAATGGGCCAGGTGTGGATCAGCGGTGAAATTTCTAACTTCACCCAACCTGCGTCCGGTCACTGGTACTTTACGCTGAAAGATGACGGCGCCCAGGTGCGGTGCGCGATGTTCCGCAACAGCAACCGCCGCGTTACGTTCCGTCCTCAGCACGGGCAACAGGTGCTGGTTCGCGCCAATATCACGCTGTATGAGCCGCGCGGCGACTATCAAATCATCGTTGAAAGCATGCAGCCTGCGGGTGTGGGCCTGCTGCAACAACAGTTTGAACAGCTCAAGCAAAAGCTCTCCCAGGAAGGGCTATTTGACGCCCAACATAAACAGCCCCTGCCCTCTCCGGCGCACCAGATCGGCGTGATCACGTCGAAAACCGGCGCGGCGCTGCACGATATTTTGCATGTGCTGCAACGGCGCGATCCGTCGCTACCGGTGGTGATTTACCCCACGGCGGTACAGGGCGACGACGCCCCGACGCAAATCGTGCGCGCCATTGAGCTTGCTAACCAGCGTGCGGAGTGTGACGTGCTGATCGTCGGGCGCGGGGGCGGCTCGCTGGAGGATTTGTGGAGTTTTAACGATGAGCGCGTGGCGCGAGCGATTTTCGCCAGCCGCATTCCCATCGTCAGCGCAGTCGGTCACGAAACCGATGTGACCATCGCCGATTTTATTGCCGACTTACGCGCTCCGACGCCGTCGGCGGCTGCGGAAGTCGTTAGCCGCAACCAGCAGGAGCTGCTGCGGCAAATTCAGGGCCAGCAGCAGCGCCTGGAAATGGCGATGGACTATTTCTTCGCGAATCTTCAGCAGCGCTTTACCCGGCTTCACCATCGCCTGCAACAGCAGCATCCGCAACTGCGTTTGGCGCGTCAGCAAACCACGCTGGAACGCCTGCGCCAGCGGCTGAACAATGCCGTTGAAAACCGGCTGCGCCAGGGAACGCAACAGCAGCAGCGCATGACGCAACGCCTGTATCAGCAGCAGCCCCAGGGGCGCATCCATCGCGCGCAAACCCGCATTCAGCAACTGGAATATCGGCTCTCGCAGGTGATTACCGCGCGGTTAGGCGGCACCAAACAGCGCTTTGGTACTGCTATTGCGCAACTCGAAGCCGTCAGCCCGCTGGCTACGCTGGCGCGCGGCTACAGCGTGACCACCGCAACCGACGGCAAAGTGCTGAAGAAAACCAAACAGGTGAAAGCGGGCGACGTACTGACTACGCGGGTGGAAGATGGCCTGGTTGAAAGCCAGGTGACCGGCATTCAGCCGGTTAAAACGCCGCGTAAGCGCAAAGCCCCTGTCAAAGACTAAGCCGTTAAACCGGTACGAATTCGACGCGTTTTTTCGAAATCAGCCCGTGGCCGTTCTGGCAAAAATAATCCACCGCGCCGCAGGCTTTCAGCACCTGTAACGGCTGATGGCAGTCGGGGCAGCGGGCTTCCAGATTGATCTCCTGCTGGCAGTGTTCACAGTGCGCAACGGTTGCAGTTACCTCAACCGGCTGCTGGCAGTGGGGGCATTGAATTTCCATCATCACTCCTCAATGACAAAACGGGGCCTTTCGGCCCCGCTCGGTTATTTACCTTTCTTGATGTGCTTAATCAGGCGCTTACGCTTACGCATCTGGTTCGGCGTCAGGGTGTTGCGCTTGTTAGCAAACGGGTTATCCCCTTCCTTGAACTGAATACGGATCGGCGTACCCATCACGTCCAGCGATTTACGGAAGTAGTTCATCAGATAGCGTTTGTAGGAATCCGGCAGGTCTTTCACCTGGTTGCCGTGGATCACCACAATCGGCGGGTTATAACCGCCCGCGTGAGCGTATTTCAGCTTCACGCGGCGACCGCGCACTAACGGCGGCTGATGGTCTTCCGCCGCCATATTCATGATGCGGGTCAGCATCGCGGTGCTGACCCGGCGGGTGGAGCTGTCATAGGCTTCACGCACCGATTCAAACAAGTTGCCGACGCCGCTACCGTGCAGGGCAGAGATAAAGTGCACCCGCGCGAAGTCGATAAAGCCCAGACGGAAATCCAGGGTTTCTTTAACCTGGTCTTTCACTTCCTGGCTCAGGCCATCCCATTTGTTGACCACGATAACCAGCGAGCGGCCGCTGTTAAGGATAAAGCCCAGCAGCGACAGGTCCTGATCGGAAATGCCTTCACGCGCGTCGATCACCAGCAGCACCACGTTGGCGTCTTCAATCGCCTGAAGCGTTTTGATCACCGAGAATTTTTCTACCACGTCGGTGATTTTGCCGCGCTTACGCACACCTGCGGTGTCGATCAGCACATATTCGCGCTCATCGCGTTCCATCGGAATGTAAATACTGTCGCGGGTGGTGCCCGGCATGTCGTACACCACAACACGCTCTTCACCGAGGATGCGGTTTGTCAGCGTGGACTTGCCCACGTTCGGACGTCCGACAATCGCCAGCTTAATCGGCAGATCCTGCGGGTTAAAGGCTTCTTCTTCCTCTTCCTCGCCCTCTTCCTGCCCTTCGAACTGCGCCCAGTATTCAGCGTCTTCATCCACCTCTTGGGGCGGATTGATGTCATCCATCCACGGCATCAGCACGTGTTCGAGCAGGCTGGTGACGCCGCGACCGTGTGAAGCCGCGATAGGATGAATTTCACCCAGGCCCAGCGAGTAGAAGTCGAGCACGGCCTGATCCGGGTCGAGACCATCGGTTTTGTTGGCAACCAGGAAGGTAGGTTTTTCACGGGAGCGCAGGTGTTTGGCGATGGCAATGTCCGCTGGCATCAGGCCGGCGCGGGCATCCACCATAAACAGCACCACGTCAGCTTCTTCAATCGCCAGCAGCGATTGTTCCGCCATACGGGTTTCTACGCCGTCTTCGGTGCCATCGATACCGCCGGTATCGATGCAGATAAATTCGCGGCCTTCCACCTCAGCACGACCATACTTACGATCGCGAGTCAGCCCCGGGAAATCCGCCACCAGCGCATCACGGGTGCGGGTTAACCGATTAAATAAAGTGGATTTTCCGACATTAGGGCGCCCGACAAGCGCGACCACAGGTACCATTGTTAAAGCCTCATTACGATAAATCAGTATAAAAACCCCCTGAAATCTCAACGGGTTCAGAAAACAGTAAACGGCCCCTGAGGGTTTCAGGAGCCGTTTAAGCGGTAAAACGCAGCGCGCCGTTAACGCGTAATCGCGTACAGGGTGCCGTCTTTCGCCTGGATCAGCAGCTTGCCATTTGCCACTACCGGTTCAGTCTGGAAACCGGAGCCGTCGACTTTTTGCTGCGCAACGAAACGTCCGTCGCTGGTATCCATCCAGTGCATGTAGCCTTCGCTATCACCGACCACCAGATTACCATTATACAGGACCGGCGAAGTCAGGTTGCGATACTGCAACGCAGGTTGCGTCCACAGCGTCACGCCGCCTTCGGTGTTCAGCGCCAGAACGCGGTCTGTTTGATCCACCAGGTAAATACGCCCGTTGTCGATCACGAAATCATTAACCGTACCCAGTTCACGTTTCCACATGATCTGGCCGGAACGCAGATCCAGCGCAGTCAGGTTGCCGTTGTAGGCCAGTGCGTAAACCACGCCATTCACTACGACCGGGGTGGTATCCACATCGCTCAGACGATCGATTTCCGTCGCGCCGGTGGCCTGGGAGATACGCTGTTGCCAAATCATCTGGCCCTGCTGCATCAGCACTGCGCTCACGCGGCCGTTATCACCACCGACAATCGCCGCACCAAAGGCAACCGCGGGTGCGGACTCCCCGCGCAGCGACAGCGAAGGCATATCAAGGCTCACGGTCCATTTCACCGCGCCGTCGCTTTCGTTAAGCGCCTGCAGCATACCGTTGCTGGTGTGAACCAGCACTAAACCGTCGCTAACAACCGGACGTGACAGCGCTTCGCCCGCCACGTTGGTTTGCCATACGATGGTGCCGTCCGCGTTATTCAGCGCATAGACCTGCGCTTTTTCGCTGGCGACATAAACGTGGCCACCCGCCGCCGTCAGGCCGCCAGAAAGCAGCGCCGAACGGTTCGCCGACAGGAAGCTGGTTTTTTCCGAAAGGTCGACCGACCATTGTTCTTTGCCATCCGTCAGGCTCACCGCTTTCACAATGCCACGGCGATCGGCGGCAAACACGGTGTCATCCTGGAAAGCGGGATGCAGATTCGAATAGAAATCGCCAATCCCATTGCCTACAGAGGTACTCCAGGCCGTTGATGGAGTGAACTGGTTTTCAACCGTCGGCAGCGGAGACATTTTCACGACATCTTCTTCACCGCTGAACAGCGAGCAGCCGCTCAGCAGCGTAACGGAAAGCAGCCCTGGCAGAAGTAATTTACGCAATTGCATCGGGTCCCTCTCAGACGGACAAATTATTAATTTTCATCTGCATCATTTCACGCAGCGCCGGAGAGGTATTGCTTTCCACCCCTTTGCTCCATGCATCGCGTGCGCCCTGCTTGTCGCCTTTGCTCAGCAGCGCTTCACCGCGCAGATCGGCAACGACGGCTACCCAGCCTTCGCCTTTGATGGCGTCGAGGGTTTTCAGCGCGGCGTCAGCCTGTTTCTGCTGCACCTGCACACGTGCCAGACGCAGATTGATCAACGCCTGCAAATTCTCGTCGCGGGTGTTTTTCAGACCCTGCTGCAGATTCGCTTCCGCTTTTGCCAGATCGTTTTTATCAACAAACTGCTGCGCGAGTTCCAGCGACGCCAGCGCGCCGTAGGTGTTCTGGTTTTCCGCCGCGAATTTTTCTACGGCGGTCAACGTTTCTGGCTTATCCGCACGGATGCCGGAAACCGCTTTCTCATAGGTCAGCGATGAGGTCCGCACCGAGTCATCCTGATGCCCGGTCCAGTAACGCCAGCCCACCAGCGCGCCAATGCCTAACACCACGCCGATAGCCAGCGCTTTGCCGTTTTCAGCAAAGAAACGCCTTACCGCATCGACCTGGTCGTTTTCATTCTCATAAATTTCCACGCAGCCCTTCTCCTTACGATAAATTCCCGGGGAAGTTAACCCAGTAGCGTTTGTAAGTGAGCAGCCAGGTCGCTTTGTTCGACCGTTTGCTGTTCACCGGAACGCAAATACTTCACTACCACCTGACGCGCAGCGACTTCGTTTTCACCCAGAACCAGTGCGATGCGCGCGCCCCACTTATCTGCCCGCGCAAACTGTTTCTTGAAGTTGCCGCCGCCGTAGTTGGTCATTAGCTTACACTCTGGCAGCGCATCGCGTACTTTTTCAGCTAACAGCATGGCTGCCGTTTGCGTATCCGCACCCGAAGCGACCAGGTAAATATCGACAACGCTTTGCGCTTTAAATTCAGGATTAACCGCCTGAACCAGTAAAACAAGTCGTTCAAGGCCCATCGCGAAGCCCACTGCCGGGGTGGAGCGACCGCCTAACTGTTCAACTAAGCCGTCATAGCGGCCGCCTGCGCACACGGTGCCTTGCGAACCGAGGCTGGTGGTGACCCACTCAAATACCGTGCGGTTGTAGTAATCCAGACCGCGCACCAGGCGCTGGTTAACGGTATAGGCGATGCCTGCCGCGTCCAGATACGCGCACAGCCCGGCGAAGTGTTCGCGGGACTCGTCATCCAGATAATCACCCAGCGCAGGGGCGTCGTTGAGCAGCGCCTGTACGTCCGGGTTCTTGGAATCCAGCACGCGCAGCGGGTTGGTGTACATCCGGCGCTGGCAGTCTTCATCCAGTTTGTCTTTATGCTGCTCCAGGAAGGCGGTCAGGGCGTCACGGTAATTTGCGCGCGCTTCCAGCGAACCGATGGAGTTCAGCTCCAGAGAAACATGCTCCGCGATGCCAAGCGCACGCCACCAGCGTGCAGACAGCATAATCAGCTCGGCATCGATATCCGGGCCCTGTAGGCCGAACACTTCCGCGCCCAGTTGATGGAACTGGCGATAACGCCCTTTTTGCGGACGTTCGTGGCGGAACATCGGGCCAACGTACCACAGGCGTTGTTCTTGATTGTACAGCAGACCATGTTCGATGCCGGCGCGCACGCAGCCAGCGGTGCCTTCGGGACGCAGCGTCAGGCTATCGCCGTTGCGGTCTTCGAAGGTGTACATCTCTTTTTCAACCACGTCGGTCACTTCACCGATAGCGCGTTTGAATAACGGGGTCTGCTCTACAATCGGCAGGCGGATTTCGCTGTAACCATAGCTGGCAAGCACTTGCTTCAGTGCGCCTTCAATACGCTGCCAAATGGCGGTTTCGCCCGGCAGGTAATCGTTCATGCCACGGATGGCTTGAATGTTCTTTGCCACGTTTATTCTCTTATTAAATACAAAAAATGAACCCGGAATCAGGCCGCACCCGAAAAATCGAGGCGGCGAGCGGGTTCAATCATACACGGGAAAGCCTGGCTTGCCCTATTTTTCCTGATGCACATCAATGCGACGGCTTTCGTCCAGCATACTGGCTTTGGCGCGGATCTTCGCTTCAAGCTGGGCGATCATATCGTCGTTATCGAGACGATCTTTGCGCGCGCCGTCTTCATAGAAGCCGCTTTTCTTATTGCCGCCGGTGACGCCCAGGGTCGAGACCAGCGCTTCGCCCGGACCATTGACCACGCAACCGATAATCGACACATCCATCGGCGTCAGAATATCTTCCAGACGCTGTTCCAGCGCGTTCACCGTGCCGATCACGTCAAATTCCTGACGCGAGCAGGTTGGACAGGCAATAAAGTTGATCCCGCGTGAACGGATGCGCAGCGATTTCAGGATATCGAAACCGACTTTAATC
This sequence comes from Atlantibacter sp., assembly GCF_032062175.1. NCBI lineage: Bacteria > Pseudomonadati > Pseudomonadota > Gammaproteobacteria > Enterobacterales > Enterobacteriaceae > Atlantibacter > Atlantibacter sp. Next base: position 42,189 of record NZ_DAMBQK010000012.1, on the reverse strand, counting down.
TCTTCCACCGGATCGGCAGCCAGCGAAATACGCAGCGTATCGCCAATGCCCTCGGACAGCAGCAGTCCCAGGCCAATCGCTGACTTCACTGCACCCGCGCGCGCGCCGCCCGCTTCGGTGATCCCGAGATGCAGTGGCTGTTCGATTTCTTTCGCCAGCAGGCGGTAGGATTCCACAGCCAGGAAGACGTCGGAGGCCTTTACGCTGACCTTAAACTGGTCAAAGTTCAGGCGGTTGAGATGCTCAACGTGACGCATTGCAGATTCCAGCAAAGCCTGCGGCGTCGGTTCGCCGTATTTTTCCTGGAGATCTTTTTCCAGCGATCCGGCGTTGACGCCGATGCGAATAGGGATATTTTTGTCGCGCGCGCAGTCAACTACGCTGCGGATGCGCTCTTCGCTGCCAATGTTGCCTGGGTTAATGCGCAGACAATCCACACCGTATTCCGCCACTTTCAGCGCAATACGGTAATCAAAGTGGATATCGGCCACCAGGGGCACATTGACTTGCTGCTTGATGAGTTTAAAGGCTTCAGCGGCGTCCATAGTGGGCACCGACACGCGTACGATATCGGCCCCGACACGCTCAAGCGCTTTAATTTGATTGACCGTTGCTTCCACATCGGTGGTGCGGGTATTGGTCATTGACTGAACGGCGATTGGCGCACCGTCGCCTACCGGCACATTACCCACGTAGATCCGTTTGGATTTTCTACGCTTAATGGGCGCTTCATTATGCATGAAAAATCTCCCCCGTTGCCCGTCTGCTTACTGCGCTACTGATTGTTCGGCATTGAGGGTCAAACGCGCAACCTGGTTGGTTCTGATAAAACGGCTTAAATCGACCGGTTTGCCCTGGTACTGGATTTGTACTGCGGCAGGCGCGCCGATTTTTAATTTGTACGGTGCCTGGCCCGCTAAGTTCAGGCTGGCGTCTTTACGCTGCAGGCCGCTGAACAGTTTTTTACCGGTAGCGTCGGTGACTTCTAACCAGCAATCGGCGTTGAAGTTCATCACCAGCGCATTCGGGTCGGCTGCCGGAGCCGTCGCTGCCTGGTCAACCGGCAGCGCGCTGGCGCTATCGGCAGTGGCCGGCGGCGTAACCGGCGCGGCGGTCGCGGTATCAACATTCGCCTGGCTCGGCGAAACAACCGCATTCTGCGACGCGTCAGGCGCGGTGGTCGTCGCCATGCCGTTGTCGGTGTTCACTTCAGCAGGCGCGGTCGCCGGTTGGCTGTCGTTATTGGCAAGCGCCGCGGCGGCGTCATCGCCCGCTGTCGGCTCGGTGGACAGCGGCACAGCCTGGCCCGCAGAAGAATTGGCATTCAATTCCGCTGTGGACTGATCGGCCATCGTGGTGATCTCTTCCTGCTGGGCTTTGTGGTTCTGCCACCACCATGCGCCCGTCAGGCCGACGACCACGAACAGCACCAGCCAGGTGACGCTCATCAGCCAGCCATCGCGTTTTTTACGGCGTTTGCCCAGAGCGTAACCCTGCATCGGCGCCACTTTCGCAGTTTTTACCGGTGCCTGCTGTGCCAGCATCGGCAGCAGTTCTTCTTCGGGAATATGCACCAGGCGGGCATAAGAGCGGATGTAGCCACGCAAAAACGTCGCCGCCAGTTCAGCGGGCGCTTTATCTTCTTCGATATCGCGGACAGTCGAGACTTTCAGGCATAAACGTTCTGCCACGACTTGCTGGCTAAGACCGAGTTGTTCACGCGCCGAACGCAGACGTTCGCCGGTGGTTTGTGGTGCATTGTGATCGTGAGTGGCTTCAGTATTCATTCGCTACAACTGCTGGAACTGTTTAAGTAAGGAACCAGGCGCTGGCAGGTCACCCTACCCGCACCGCGAAATCAATCTTTTAAGGCTGCAACGTTCAGCATTCGCCCAGTCAGGCCGACATGGTTTCACAATATCGACGCTTGAATGCCGTCTGGTCAGTTAAACATAGACACCTTTTGACCAACTGTCCGTGGCTGGCGACGCAATCCAGAATTCATGCGCGTCTAAACTGTTGTTGAGACGCTACATACTGCCTTAAAGCGAGAAGAAACGCACCGTAATTATTGAGAGAATACGTTTCTTCACGATTGGGTAACGGCGCGCCTTTTGTAGCCTGTGCCCAATTTGCCGATCGCAAACCAGACAACGATGCCACTCAGACTGCTTTCACCTCAATAGGTTCACCCTGCATACGCTTACGCATCGTACGCTTAGTGCGGTCGATCACCTCGCCTGCCAGCTGTCCGCAGGCCGCGTCAATGTCGTCACCGCGGGTTTTACGCACGATAGTGGTAAAGCCATATTCCATCAGCACTTTGGAGAAGCGGTCAATACGGCTGTTGGAGCTGCGGCCATACGGCGCGCCCGGGAAGGGGTTCCACGGGATCAGGTTGATCTTGCACGGCGTTTCTTTCAGGCATTCCGCCAGCTGATGCGCATGTTCCGTGCCGTCATTAATATGATCCAACAAAACGTACTCTACCGTCACGCGTCCCTGGTTGGCGTTGGATTTTTCCAGATAACGACGCACCGCCGCCAGGAAAGTCTCAATGTTGTATTTCTTGTTGATCGGCATGATCTGGTCGCGGATTTCATCTGTCGGCGCATGCAGAGAGATGGCCAGCGCTACGTCGATCATATCGCCGAGTTTATCCAGCGCCGGAACCACGCCCGAAGTAGACAGCGTCACGCGGCGCTTCGACAGACCGAAACCAAAATCATCCAGCATGATTTCCATGGCCGGCACTACATTATTCAGGTTGAGCAGCGGTTCGCCCATGCCCATCATCACCACGTTGGTGATCGGGCGCACGCCGGTTTTCTTCTGCGCGCCGATAATTTTCGCCGCACGCCACACCTGGCCGATAATTTCCGACACCCGCAGGTTACGGTTAAAGCCCTGCTGCGCGGTTGAGCAGAATTTACATTCCAGCGCACAGCCAACCTGGGAAGAAACGCACAGCGTGGCGCGGTCTTCTTCCGGGATATACACGGTTTCCACCAGCTGATCGGCAATTTTGATCGCCCATTTGATGGTGCCGTCTGCGGAGCGCTGTTCTTCAGCCACTTCCGGTGCGCGGATCTCAGCGATCTCTTTGAGTTTGTTACGCAATACCTTGTTGATATCCGTCATCTCATCAAAGTCATCGCAGCAATAGTGATACATCCATTTCATCACCTGATCGGCGCGGAACGGTTTTTCACCCAGATTGGCAAAAAATTCGCGTAGTTGCTGACGGTTGAGATCTAACAGGTTAATTTTTTCAGATTTAGCGGAAACGACGGTTACCGGCGTTTCGGAAGTGACAATTTGCTCAGACATAGTATTTTCCGGCCTCGTTGTTACACGTTATGGCCCATGGTGGGTTGAAAATAGAAGCGCCCCGGAACGTTAGCTCGTCCCGGGGCGCAGTATTGTACAAACTTCAGCGCCGTGATGCCACGACTGTAAGCGGCATCACAAAAATAAACTTTCGCGGCGTGATTAGCGGGTGCGCGGGCACACTTCGCCTTCACCGAAGAAGTAGGCGATTTCGCGCTCTGCGGATTCCACAGAGTCAGAACCGTGGGTGCCGTTTTCAGTCAGGCTGTCAGCGTAATCCGCGCGCAGGGTGCCGGCCAGCGCATTCGCCGGGTTAGTGGCGCCGAGGATTTCACGGTGACGACGCACCGCGTCTTCGCCTTCCAGCACAGTCACCACGATCGGCCCGGAGGTCATGAAAGCGACCAGACCATCAAAGAACGGTTTGCCCTGATGCTCAGCATAGAAGCCGCCCGCTTTTTCAGAAGACAGGTGCAGCATTTTGGTGCCGACGATTTTCAGGCCTGCTGTTTCAAAACGAGCGAAGATGTTGCCAATAACGTTTTTTGCCACCGCGTTAGGCTTGATGATGGAAAAAGTACGTTCAATTGCCATGATAACCTCTGTATGTTGTTCTGTTTGCGCCGGAAACCCGGATTTCGAATTGGCGGCGATTATAATGAGCATCCCTGGTATTGCATATGGGAATAAGTAACATTTTTTTAAAATAGTGCGACAGCTCGCAACACAATGCCATTCCGGCTATGGGATGTACACTACTGGACAGTAAAACGGGCCACGGCGGTTTGCCCTGACTCATCCATCACCAGCACTTGATAATCATCGGCTTTTTCAATTTCCAGCATCATTACATCCCCATGCCCCGATTGCACCACGCCGTTTAAGAACCACCAGCGCGGCCCTTCGCCCCCCTGAGTTGTTAACCGCAGCGGTAAACGGCTTTGCCCCGGTACGCGTTTGATGATGCCGCCGTCACGCACGCCGGTGAGCAACAGCGGCGTCGCACCGTCGTTGGATAACGGCGGGCATTCCGGCGACGCAGCGGGCAGCCGCGCGGCGCGACGTTCACCGGCAGGCAGCCAGGGCTCCAGCGGTAAAGGCCACAGAATACGGGTCTCGGCATGGGCATCCGGACAATCAGCGGCGACGCGTTGCCCCTGCTGGTTCACCCACAGCGGATATTGCGTTCCGGTCATACGCTCCTGCCCTTGCGCCAGCAGCGTGGGGGGCTGGCTGTCGTCTAATAGCCAGGTCGCCAGACGGCGGCGGCAGTTGGCGTCCCCTGCCGGAAGCTGCTGCCCGCCAGGCCAGCAAATGGTTCCTGCGGTGACCGACGCCGGGCGAGGATCCACCGGCAGCCGCGCTTGCTGCAATGCAGAGCTGGCCTGCACCAGATTATTCACCTGATTAAGCAGCGGCACCGCGCTGGCAAAGCCCGACTGCCCCGGCACCGGGGTGCCGTCCGGGCGGCCAGTCCAGACGCCGATGATATAGCGCGGGCTCATACCCACCGCCCAGGCATCGCGGTAGCCATAACTGGTGCCGGTTTTCCAGCCAAACGGCACCACCTGAGGCAACGTGCTGTCGGGCAAGGGCTGCGCTTCCCCCGCCAGAATGCGGCGGATAATCCACGCCGCGCCTGGCGACATGAGCGGGCGATCTTCCAGCGCATCGTTCGGCGTTAACCGCAGCTGCGCCGCCCTGCCCTGGCGCATAAAGGCGCTGTAGGCGGCGACGATATCGTATAAACGCGCCCCCGCACCACCGAGGATAATCGACAGGTTCGGCTCCGCGCCGCCGGGCAAGGTTAAGGTCAGCCCCACATTGCGTAATTTAGCCGCAAACCGCTTCGGACCGTAGGCTTCCAGCACCTGCACCGCCGGAAGATTCAGCGAACGTACCAGGGCATCGCTCATGCTGACCGGGCCGTTAAAGCCGCTGTCGAAGTTGCCGGGGCGATAATCCCCGAAGCGGCGCGGCACATCCTGTAGCAGCGAGGCGGGATGGATCAGCGCTTCGTCCAGCGCCAGGCCATAGACAAAGGGTTTGAGCACCGATCCCGGCGAGCGGCTGGCGAGTATCATATCCACATGCCCGAAGCGGTTCACGTCGGCGATATCCGCCGAGCCAACCCAGCCACGCACGTTCATGGTACTGGCATCCACCACCAGGATTGCCAGCGAGCCGCGCGGCGGCAGGCGCGGTTTCCAGTTCAGCGCCAGTTCTTCAAGCTGACGCTGGAGACCCGCGTCTAACGTGGTGACAATTTTGTTCTCGCGGCTGCGCGCCGCCAGATAGCGTGCCAGTAGCGGCGCAAGCTGCGGCATCTGGCGCGGTGCCAGCCAGACCGGTTCTTCCAGCGCCTCTTTCACCTCGCTCCGGGGCCAGACGTGATACTGCGCCAGGCGGCGCAGTACTTTATCGCGCGAGGCCTGGGCGCGTTCGGGCCAGCGGTCAGGGCGCAGACGGCTCGGTGCCTGGGGAAGTACCGCCAGCAACGCCGCTTCGGCAGGGGTCAGCGAGGCAGGCGATTTGCCAAAGTAAGCCCAGCTTGCCGCGCCAACGCCCTGTAACGTGCCACCGAACGGCGCGCGGTTGAGATAGAGCGTGAGAATTTCCCGTTTCGACAGATGCCATTCCAGCTGCATGGCGCGCCACACCTGGCGGCTTTTACCCAGAAAGGTGCGCGGATGCGGTTCGATTAGCCTGGCGACCTGCATGGTCAGCGTACTGCCGCCGGATACTACGCGCCCGGACGTCACGCCCTGCCAGGCGGCGCGGAGTATGGAAAACGGGTTGATGCCAGGATGTTTCCAGAACCAGCGGTCCTCGTAGTGGATTAGCGCATCCAGATAGCGGGGGGAAACCTCTTCCAGGGTAACGGGATAGCGCCAGATGCCTTCGTCATCGGCAAAGCGCCACAGCGGCGTCCCCTCTTCGGTTACCACTACCCTGGCGGGGTTGACCTCTTTGAGCGGTAGCGGCCAAATGCGGTCCGCCGCCCACAGCGCCAGCGCGAATAACAGTAATGCGCCTGCAATCACGCAGGCGCATTTTTTCAGTTTTGATCCGATCACAAAAGCCTACTCACGGCGCGATGGTTAACGTCCCTGCGCTGCTGCCCGTGGCACGCCATGACGGAATATACATAGACTCCACCTGCGGCACCGGCACGGTGTATTTGCCCGGCGTCACCGCCCGTGCCAGATACACCAGCGTGGCGTGTTCGCCCTCATTTACCGGCAGCGCCGCCACAAAGCGGTCATCACGGAATTCCACATGCTGAATATCCTGCTGCTGCATCCGGCTCACCAGGTCGCTGACCGTGCCGCCGGTTTCACCCAGGCTGGCGCTGGCGTTAGCCAGATTCTGGTTTTCCAGTTCCAGCCCTGCGGGCAGCAGATCGACTACCAGCGCATCCGGTACGGTTTTGCTGGCGTACACATCCAGCCACACCAGGACCAGCTCGCCGCTGCGCAGGTTATCGAGCGATTTGGTGGTGCCGTCACTGGCCAGGAAGTGGCGTTCAATTTTCAGCACGTTGCCGGATTGCTGCGGCGCACTCTGCGGGTAGCCCACGCTGTCGAGCCGCACCCACACCGGGCTGTCGCTGGTGTTAGTCAAATGCAACGCCGCCAGCTTATCCGCATTCAAATTAAACGCCTGGGCCTTGTCGCCCTGTAACGGTTCGCCGGACAGCGAGCTTTGCACTTGCCAGGCGGCAGGCTGGTTTTGCCAGCCGCGTCCTGCCAGGAACAGCGCGTTGCTCTCCTGAGTCGACAGCCAGCGCTGTCCGTAAGCCTGGTCGGACAGCGTTTGCAGTAACCCCGCCTGCTGCTGCGCCAGGAGTTTATTCTCTTCCAGCAAATTCAGGATCAGCGCACTGTCGCGTAACTCGCTGCCGTAATCGCCAATCCACTGAACGCGATCGTTACGCGGCGTCGCCAGGCCCGCATTAATCGCTTCCTGAGCGCGGTTGGCGTCGCCCATCAGTTTGAGCGCCACGCCGAGCTGCACCAACGGCAGACCGGAACTGGCGGCGTTATGTTTATTCCACAGTTCACGCAGTGCTCCCAGCGGCGCTTTTTGCTGCCGGGCCAGTACCAGGCCTGCGTAGGCCTGCACCGCGAATTTACTGGCGGCGCTGTTATCGCTGTAGCGCAGCGCCATCAGGCTCGGGTCCTGCAAATAACGCAGCAGGCGGTTGTTGGCGCGCTCCAGTGCGTCAGCCGGAACGCTGTAGCCCTGCTCGGTGGCCCGCACCAGGAAATCGGTGACATAGGCCGTGCCCCAGTACTCTTCCGGGCCAGTTTTATCCCACAGGCTGAATCCGCCGTCCTCGCGCTGCATCTCCAGCAGGCGGGCGATCCCGACATCAATCGCCATACGGCGCTGTTCGTCACTTTCGCCCTTGATACCCAGCGCTTTCAGCTGCGCCGCGCTGGTATACAGTGACGGGAACAGGCCGCTGGTGGTTTGCTCAAGACAGCCGTACGGATAGGCTTTCAGCTCGCTGATATAGCGCGCCAGGTTCAGGGGGGGACGGCCGCTCAGCAGCAGTCGTCCTTCCAGCGTGCCCGGCGAGAAGCCGTCAACGTGAGGCGCCGGAACCTGCCAGCTTTCGCCCGGATTAAGCATCACGCCGCTGTTCACGGTCTGTGACGGGAACGCCGGACGCACGCCGATTTTCCACTGTTTTTGCGACGGCGCGAAGGTTTCACCCGGCACGTTCAGGCCGCTGATTTGGGCGTTGATTTCACCATCACCGAAGCCTTCATGGGCGCGCACCGGAATAAACAGCGTTTTACGCGCCCCTGCTTTAAGGCTGACTTTCAGCTCCGGGCTGTCCAGCAGCGAAACCAGCCCGCTGGCGGTTAGGGAAACGGTAAGGTTTTGCGGGGTATCGGTCAGGTTGCTGACGTCCAGCGCCAGCCGCGATTCATCGCCGCCCGCCAGGAAGCGCGGCATACTGATGTCGGCAATCAGCGGCGCGGCAACGATAGTTTTGGTATCGCTGCTGCCGAAACTGTCTGCCGTCCAGGCCTGAGCCATCACCCGCAGTTCGCCGTTGAAATCGCCAATCGGCAACTGAACCGTGCCCTCGCCGTTTTCGTTAAGCACCACCGGCTGCGCCTGTTGCGCCACGATGGTAACGTGGTTAACCGGCGGTTTTCCGCCGCGATTCAGTTCATCGCCGTCGCCGCCAAAGCGCAGCGCCGCCAGCCGTCCCTGCCCTTCAATCACCTGGCCATAGATGTCGTAGATATCCGCGCCATAGGCTTTTTGGCCAAAAAACGCCTCCCACGGGTCTGGGGTTGCGTAATCAGTGATATTCAGCACCCCGCTGTCCACGGCGGAAACCAGCACGTTCACCTGCGCCGGGATGTTGCCCTGCGCGTCAGGTTTGACTTTCAGCTTCACATCCAGATTGCGGTCCGGGCGCATTTTCGCCGGGGCATCCAGCGTCACCGCCAGGCGGCGGTTTTCATCACCCAGCGGCAGATGCAGAATACCGACGGCGCGTTTCGGGGTCGCGGATTTGGATTTATCGCCGGGGCGGATCACCAGGGTGCTGACATAGAGATCGTGGCGCTGCCATTTGCTGTCCACCGGAATGTCGAGGTCCATACCGCCTTCCGGTACGTCGATAGCCTGCCACCACAGCGGGCCGTCGCTGGATTCAATCATGGCGTAGCCTTTCCCCGCGGCAGGCGCGGCGATATGCAGTTTGATGGTGTCGCCAGGTTTGTAAGACGGTTTATCCAGCTTCAGCGTCACACGATCCGGGCGCGGCGAACCGCTGCCGTCGCTGTTGTCCTGCCAGCTGTAACCCGCCCAGAAGCGGATGCTGCTGACGGTCTCATTCGGCGCTTTGACTTCCAGACGATAAGAACCCCAGTCCACCGGGAAACTCACTTTCCCGGTTTCTCCCGCCGCCAGACTCAGCGACTGTTCACCCTCAACCAGATCCTTTTGGTCGAACTGGGATTGCCAGCCGTCGCCTTCCGACCAGTTCCAGAAGTAGTCGCGGCGCTCGCGAATCAAGCGCACCTGCAAATCGTTTACCGCCAGCTTCTGGCCCTGAGCATCGGTATAAACAATGTCGAAACCGGCCAGGCTGCCTTCATCCACCATCGGCTGATTTACCGTGGTGTCGCTGCGGTAGTCATACACGGCTTTAGAGGCAAACTGCGGACGAATACCCGGCAGGCTGGCGGCGGGCCACACGGGTTGCTCGGCGCGACGGGTTATCGGGCGTCCGCCAGATTCCAGCAGGCTGGCCTGCAAAATGACTTTCAGCGGGGAGCGCGCGTCCTGCCACTGGCTGTCGAGCGTGACATCGTTACGGCCCTGTTCGTCCAGCGTTAGCTGGACTTCATCCAGGCTGCGGGTGAGGTTTTCCTCGGCGATATCACCGAATTCGAAACCGGGCAGCGCGGCGACCGCCTCACGCAGCGGGCGAAGAAATAACTGGCCCTGTAATGCGTTGCCAGACGCGGGCGCGCCATACAGATAATGGCCTTCCACCGGGATATTGAGCGGATCTTTTGGCGAAATCGGCGTTTTCTGCGGCGTCAGCGTTAGCGCCATGCGCTCCGGCATAAAATCTTCCACCTGGAAGCGCCAGTTGCGCGGCTGGTTATCGCCAATATTGGCGCGCATAGACCAGTTGCCCGTGGCGGCAGTCTGGGCCAGCGGCCAGCTAAACTGATACAGCCCGTTGTGGGATTGCACTACCTGAGTGCGCGCCACCTGGCCGTCGGGTTTCACCACTTCCAGCTTAATCGGCTGGTCATCAACCGGTTTGCCGTCGCCGTCGCGCAGCAAGCCGTTGAAGATCACCGTTTCGCCCGGACGATACAAATCGCGCGGGCCGAACATAAAGAATTGCCGCGCATACCCCGCCTCGCCGACGATATCGAACTCAGAAAGATCCAGCGCCGGAAGCTTGAGATCCAGTAGCGTAGTCTGCTCGCCGTTGCGTGCCAGCACCAGCGCCGCGTCTTTCGGCGTGTCCAGCGTGGCGTGACCGTCGCCGTCGGTTTTGGCCTGCGCCAGGGTCTGGCCTTTCTCGCTCAGCAACTGGATGTCAACGCTGCCCTGAGGCGCGCCGTTTTCCAGGCTTTGGGTGAAGATGTCGAGCCGGTTATGGAAGCGATGCAGCGACAGGCCAACATCACTTAAGGTAAACAGCGTGGCGGCATTGCTGTAGTTGTAGCGCCCTGCCTGGTTCATCACAGCGAGATACACGCCTGGCTGCTGGAGCGGTTTAATGTCCCCCAGCGGCAGCAGCAGTTTTTCCCGGGTATTACGCGCCGGGTTTAGATCGAAGCGGCCGGTATACACCAAATCCGCCAGTTGCAGCAGTTTGTCCGATTCCCAGTTGGTGAGCGAATTTCGGTACTCCCACTGGCTCACGAACGAGGCCAGGGATTCCGGCTTAATGCGGAAGAAATTCACATCCACATTATCAATATTCAGCGCCATGACCGGCAGGCCCTGCACCACTTTAGTGGGCAGCAGCGAACCCCGGCTGGCAAAGCCGACGCTGGGTTCTATGTCGCGGGTTTCAAGGGTCTTTTCCCAGTTGATGCCGAAAGTGGCTTCATTCAGCGCTTTCAGGTCGCTGTCTACGCTCACCAGTAAGGTACGGCTCGGCTCCAGATGGCGCATCCGCAGTTCTTTAAGATTGGGGGCCAGCTCCCAGGCGCCGTCCACTTTGCCGTTCTTTTTATCTACCAGATGAACGGTACGGGAGAAATCCTGATTGGGATCGAGAGGGATAGAGAAGGTTAGCACCAGCGTCGCCGCGCCATCCAACTGGACTTCTGAGGCGTCAATCAGCGTTAACGGTTTACCGGCGCTTTGCCCGGCAAGCTGGGCCAGTTTTGCGCTATCCGGTTTTGCGGCGACGGTCGCGGCCTGCGATTGTTGAGCGGGCGCGGGCTTAGGCTCGCTTGCCGCTTCACTCGGTTTATCATCGCAACCTGCCATTGCCAGAATGGCTAATAAGGCTGCCGCAAGCGCGGCGTGGCGTGCTCGTATCATTCTCAAATCCCTGGCCTTTCGGCCTTCCTGTTGTGAGGAAGCAAGTATTATGTGTTCGCTGCGGGAATACAAAGCAAGATTATCACCGGCACAGCAAACGGCAGATTTTCAGAATTATAGTGCTATTACGGGACTCGTATCGCGACTTGAGAGGCGGCCGCTTGTGACGCACACTAAAAACACCGACAATTTGCCCTCTCAGCACTGACACGGAGGCTCCATGTCCACCTCTTTTTTTGTTGCGGGCGACTGGCTCGCTGAGCACCTTTCCGATCCAGAAATTCAAATTCTCGATGCGCGTATGGCCCCTCCCGGTCAGCAGCAGCGCGACGTGGCGGGCGAATACCGTGAGGAGCATCTTCCCGGCGCGGTGTTTTTTGATATCGACGCGCTGTCCGATCGTACCAGCCCGCTGCCCCACATGATGCCGCGCCCGGAAGCGTTCGCGGTGGCGATGCGTGAACTCGGCGTGAGCAGCGATAAACATCTGGTGGTGTATGACGAGGGCGATTTGTTCTCCGCCCCGCGCGCCTGGTGGATGCTGCGCAGCTTCGGGGTGGAAAACGTATCGATACTGGCTGGAGGCCTGGAACGCTGGCAGCAGGAAGGCCGTCCGGTGGAGTCGGGCGACGTGACGCCAGAAGAAGGCGAATTTGAAGCCAAACTTAATCCTGAAGCGGTTAAACGCCTGACCGATGTGCTGTTGGCAAGCCACGAAGGCAGCGCGCAGATTATTGATGCGCGTCCGGCGGCGCGTTTCCATGCCGAGGCGGATGAGCCGCGCCCTGGCCTGAAGCGCGGCCACATTCCCGGCGCGTTGAACGTGCCCTGGGGCGAAGTGGTGCAGAACGGCGAGCTAAAAGATCCTGCCACGCTGCACGATATTTTCTTCCAGCGCGGGGTCGATTTTGAGCGGCCCATTATCGCCAGCTGCGGTTCGGGCGTAACGGCGGCGGTGCTGGTGCTGGCGCTCGCAACGCTGGAAGTGAACGGCGTGGCGCTGTACGACGGCGCATGGAGTGAATGGGGTGCCCGGCAGGATTTACCCATCGAGCCAGCGCAATAAAAAAGGGCCGCAGTAGCGGCCCTCAGATTAGATGATGCGATTGGTTTTGAAATCGCGCAGGAAACTTCCCCAGCGGCGTTCATAGAAGGGCGTAACGTGGGCCATGATAAAATGGCTGACGCCCTTCTCCCCTTCCGTGACCAGACAAATATCAATCGGCTCATCGCCCGGCAATGTGTCGGTGGCAACGCTGCCCGTCGCCTGGATAATGGCGTCGATATCCCCAATGGCTTCTATGCCGATCAACAGATTAGGTTCTGCGTCTGCGCGCTCTTTGATGGAGCACAGCCAGGCGCGCTTGACCGTCTTCAGGGTTTTAAACAGTGTGGTCAGCGAATCGACCATCTGTGCGGGCGGCTCGGCGACTTCGGAAAGCAGCAGCGTCTGGCCGCCTTCAATCACTTCCTGGGTACTGAGCGGGTTGCCTTCTTCACCCACCAGATGACTGATTTCACGCGGGGTGAACGCTTTACCGGTGGGCAGTTTGGCGTTCAAAAACAGCGTCTCGCCCAGGGTCATGTCGAACAGGGTACGCACCGGCATGACAACGAATGCCTGCTCTTCCTCTCCCATTGCCTGCTGCAACGCTTCCAGCGAAGAGAAAAACGGGATCACTGAAGTGCCGTCGTCTTTTTCCCAGTGCTGTAAATCCAGCGCGCTGTCCGCGTCTACCGCGTCATCGCTGGCAGAAGTGCCGGGCACCCACACGGTGGAGTCCAGCAGGGTGCGGAAAAACGCCGGGCGGTGCGCCGGTTCGGTGGCGGCTTTTTCCAGCAGGGCTTCTAACTCGTTTTTGGTTTCAGACATAACCATCTTATTGCGCCGTCAGCAGGTTAGCTAAGGTACGTACGCCGAGACCGGTCGCACCCGCCGCCCACTGCTCTACCGCGCCTTTACGGTAGGTGGCGGAACAGTCGATATGCAGCCAGCCCTGCTGGTAGTTTTCAACAAAGTGCGACAGGAAACCCGCCGCCGTGCTGGCACCCGCCGGGTACGAGGCGCTGGCGGTGTTGTTCAGCTCTGCGAAGTTCGACGGCAGCTGATTACGGTGGAACTCTGCCAGCGGCAGACGCCAGAACGGCTCGTTTTCCGCGCTGGCGCTCGCCAGCAGGCGGTTCGCCAGGCCATCGTCGAAGCTGAACAGCGCATGGTAGTCATTGCCGAGCGCGGTTTTCGCGGCACCGGTCAGGGTGGCAGCGTCGATCAGCAGTTCCGGGTTCTGTTTGCAGGCGTCAATCAGCCCATCCGCCAGGACCAGACGGCCTTCAGCGTCGGTGTTCATCACTTCCACGGTTTTGCCGTTGCGGTAGCGAATGATATCGCCCAGCTTGAAGGCGTTGCCGCTGACCATGTTATCGGCGCAGCACAGGTACAGTTTGACGCGTTTATCCAGGCCACGGGTGATGGCGAAGGCCAGCGCGCCGGTTACCAGCGCCGCACCGCCCATATCGGATTTCATTGAATCCATAAAGGTGCTTTGCTTGAGACTGTAACCGCCGGTATCGAAGGTGATGCCTTTGCCCACCAGGCAGGCGTACACCGGCGCGTCCGGGTTGCCAGTCGGGTTGTAATCCAGCGCCAGCAGTACCGGCGCGCGATCCGATCCGCGCCCCACGGTGTGGATCCCCATGTAGTTCTGCTCGCGCAGATCTTCGCCTTTGGTGATGCGATATTTCATGTTGTCGCAAGCGACGCTGCTTAGCAGATCCACCGCGCGCTGGGCCAGTTGTTCCGGCCCGAGTTCTTCCGCCGGGGCGTTAATGGTGTCGCGCACCCAGTCGATGATTTTCAGGCGGCTGTCCAGCTCTTTCTGCTGGGCTTCATCGAGGGTCGCCCATTCGACTTTACGGCTGCCTTTCGGCCCTTTGTAACCCTGCCAGAAAGCCCAGCTGCGATCCGCGTCCCAGCCATCGCCAGACAGCGCCACGTGCTTAATGCCCAGGCCGTCGATTTTACGGGCGGCGCGCTGGATCAACCCCAGGTCGTCCTGGTTATTCAGGTGCAGGGTGATGCCGTCGTGATTAATGCTATATGTCGCTTTTTCTCCCCAGCGGGCGTCGGCAGGCTGGGTGGAGAGCGTGATTTTCATGGCGTCAGTCATTCTGTTGTCCCTTTTGTTATCGCTCTTAGACATAAAAGGGCCGCCCGAAGGCAGCCCGTTTTTTTATTCAGCTTCGTCCAGCCACACTAACAAGATTGCCTCAAGGATCTTCTCGTTAGAGGCAGCCGGGTCGTCATCAAACTCTTCCAGCTCGCAAATCCACTGATGCATATCGGTGAAGCGGACGGTTTTCGGATCGAGATCCGGGCGGCTGTCGTACAGCGCCTCGCCGATTTCGCGGCTGTCGGTCCATTTCAGGCCCATACTCTACCTCCTGTTAGTGCTCGCGCGCATGGTTAATGGTGTAACGCGGCATTTCGACCACTAAATCTTCATCGGTCACACGCGCCTGACAGCTCAGGCGGCTTTCCGGCTCCAGACCCCAGGCTTTATCCAGCATGTCGTCTTCGTCTTCGGTGCTTTCCGGCAGTGAATCAAAACCTTCACGCACGATGCAGTGGCAGGTGGTGCAGGCACAGGATTTTTCGCAGGCGTGTTCAATTTCAATGCCGTTGCGCAGCGCAACGTCAAGAATAGTTTCACCGCTCTTCGCTTCCAGAACTGCGCCATCGGGACAAAGATCCTGATGAGGCAGAAAAACAATCTTAGGCATATTAAACCTCGTCGACGGAGTGGCCTTTCAGCGCCTGGCGCACGGAGGCATCCATACGGCGAGCGGCAAACTCCTGGGTCTGTTTATCTACGTTTTTAATTGCGTTTTCAATGGCGTCAACGTCATCGCCTTCTGCTGCTTGCGCCAGGGCAGTCGCAGCGTCATCGATAACCTGACGCTCTGCGGCGCTGAGCAGCGCGGCATCGGTCGCCAGTGCGCCCGCGAGGCTTTCCAGCACCCGGGCGGCTTCCACTTTTTGTTCCGCCAGCATACGCGCTTTGACGTCCTGCTCGGCGAAACTCATTGAATCTTTAATCATGGTGGCGATTTCATCGTCGGTCAGCCCGTAGGACGGTTTGACCTGAATCGAGGCTTCCACGCCGGTGGATTTTTCCATCGCGGAGACGCTCAGCAGGCCGTCGGCATCTACCTGGAAGGTGACGCGGATATGCGCGCCGCCCGCAAGCATCGCCGGGATACCGCGCAGGGCAAAGCGTGCCAGCGAACGGCAATCCTGCACCAGCTCGCGCTCGCCCTGCATCACGTGGATCGACATGGCCGTTTGCCCGTCTTTGAACGTGGTGAATTCCTGGGCGCGGGCCACCGGAATAGTGGTGTTGCGCGGGATCACTTTCTCCACCAGGCCGCCCATGGTTTCTAAACCCAGCGACAGCGGGATCACGTCCAGCAGCAGCATTTCGCTGTCCGGCTTATTGCCCACCAGGATATCGGCCTGCACCGCCGCGCCAATCGCCACGACTTTGTCCGGGTCGATGGAAGTCAGCGGCGTACGGCCAAAGAATTCGCCCACGCGCTCGCGCACCAGCGGAACGCGGGTAGACCCGCCGACCATCACCACATCTAACACGTCGCTCGCCTCAACGCCCGCGTCTTTCAGGGCGCGGCGGCAGGCTAACAGGGTGCGCTTGACCAGCGGCGCGATCAGCGCATCGAACTGTGCGCGGGTCACATTGCCCTGCCAGCCGCCGACGTCAACGGCGACGCTATCAGCATCGCTCAGGGCGATTTTGGCGGCGATGGCGGTATCCAGCAGTTCGCGTTGCAGATGGTTGTCGCTGCGATCGCTGAAGCCCGCCTGCTCGCGCAACCAGTCGGCTAACAGATGGTCGAAGTCATCACCGCCCAGCGCGGAGTCGCCGCCGGTCGAGAGGACTTCAAACACGCCGCGGCTCAGACGCAGTACTGAAATATCAAAGGTGCCGCCGCCGAGATCGTACACCGCAATCACGCCTTCCTGACCCGAATCCAGGCCATAGGCAATCGCCGCCGCCGTCGGTTCGTTAAGCAGGCGCAGCACGTGCAGGCCCGCCAGACGCGCGGCGTCTTTGGTGCCCTGACGCTGGGCGTCGTCAAAGTAAGCCGGAACGGTGATGACCACGCCGTCCAGATCGCCCGCCAGCGCTTCACTGGCGCGTGCGGCCAGCGCTTTCAGGATGTCGGCGGAGACGCGGATCGGGTTCAGCAGGCCTGCCGGGGTATCAATCTGCGGCAGGCCATTGGCGCTCGGCTGCAGGTTGTACGGAAGATGCGGGTAACGCGCCTGGATATCGGCAAGGGAGCGGCCCATCAGACGTTTTACCGAGCTGATGGTGTTCACCGGATCGGCGGCCGCCATCGCACGCGCGTCAAAGCCGATGGTCTGGCCCGTCGCCTGATAGTTCACCACGGACGGCAGCAGGTGTCGCCCCTGGTGATCCGGCAGGGTTTCCGCCTGCCCGCTGCGCACGGTGGCGACCAGGGAATTGGTGGTGCCTAAGTCGATGCCTGCCGCCAGTCTGCGCTGGTGCGGCGCGGCGCTCAGCCCAGGCTCGCTAATTTGTAATAAGGCCATGTTTAGCTTCCAGAATTAAAAACCAAGCAGCTTTTCTTCGAGTTGTTCTGTCTGGTGCTGCAATTTATCAAGAAAACGGAGTTTGCGAACGGTATCCGCCGCCTTTTCCCACGCCTGGCTATCCAGTTCGTGGACCATTTGCTGATGGCGCGAACGGTACAGCGCCTGAATGCGCGTGGTAAAACCCGCCAGGCGGCTTTCATCGCCCGCGTGTTCAATCTCGTCAAGCTCTTCACGCAGCTCAAGTTGCTCCATCAAAAACGCGGTATCGCGCACCGTGTGCTGTTCGTTGGCCAGATCGAAACCGTGCAGCAAAAGCATGTATTCGGCGCGGTTAAGGGGATGGCGCAGCGTTTGCCAGGCCTGATTGATGGTCGCGGATTGCTGGAGCGCGGCCAGTTGGTCGGCCTGAGGGTGGCTGGCGAATTTATCGGGATGGAACTGGCGTTGCAGATCCTGGTAACGCGCTGACAACGAAGTCATGTCAATCGTGTAGCCAACCGGCAAACCAAAGAGGGTGAAGTAATCCATAACGTTCTCAGGGTAATACCCACATGCGCAATAACGCGACAACCCGGTTCAATCAACTGCCCCGGCGCGCGTTATTGAGAAAGCAGGTATGCAAGGTTTTCTACCCTTCCCCGCCCTGCCGGGCGAAGAAGGTCATTGCGGGAACTACACGTTGAAGCTTTCGCCGCAGCCACACTCGTCTTTAACGTTCGGGTTAGTGAATTTGAACCCTTCGTTAAGGCCTTCTTTGACGAAATCTAACTGCGTACCATCCAGGAATTGCAGGCTCTTGCCGTCGATCACCACTTTTACGCCTTTGTCTTCAAACACGGTGTCTTCTGCCTGGGGCGCATCCACGAATTCCAGCACATACGCCATGCCAGAGCAGCCGGATGTCCGCACGCCGAGACGCAGGCCAAAGCCTTTACCACGGTTGGCCAGAAAAGTATTCACACGCGCAGCAGCGCTTTCGCTAAGGGTGATCGACATACAACAACCTCAATTCATCAATGATTATTTAGCTTCACGTTTGCTTTTGTAATCCGCAATCGCCGCTTTGATAGCGTCTTCTGCAAGGATTGAGCAGTGAATTTTAACCGGCGGCAGTTCCAGTTCCTCGGCAATATCGGTGTTCTTAATCGCCTGTGCTTCGTCCAGGCTCTTGCCTTTCACCCACTCGGTGATCAGGGAGCTGGACGCGATGGCGGAACCGCAGCCGTAGGTCTTGAAACGCGCGTCTTCAATGATACCGTCATTGTTGACTTTAATCTGCAACTTCATCACGTCGCCACAGGCTGGCGCGCCAACCATGCCGCTGCCTACCGAGTCGTCGCTGTTGTCGAAGGAGCCGACGTTGCGCGGATTTTCGTAATGATCGATAACTTTTTCGCTGTATGCCATGTTGATGTTCTCCAGAAATCTTGTCGAATTAGTGGTGCGCCCACTCGATGCTGTTCAGATCCACGCCCTGCTTAAACATTTCCCACAGCGGAGAAAGGTCGCGCAGACGGCCAATCGATTTACGTACCAGCTCGATGGTGTAGTCGATCTCTTCGACCGTGGTGAAACGTCCCAGAGAGAAACGGATCGAGCTGTGCGCCAGTTCGTCGTTCATCCCCAGCGCGCGCAGCACATAAGACGGTTCAAGGCTTGCAGAGGTACAGGCTGAACCGGAAGATACGGCCAGATCCTTGAGCGCCATAATCAGCGACTCGCCTTCAACATAGTTAAAGCTCACGTTCAGAATGGTCGGAACGCCCTGCTCCAGGTCACCATTCAGATACACTTCTTCGATATCTTTGATGCCGTTCCACAGGCGCAGGCGCAGGCCGCGCAGGCGTTCCATTTCGCTCGCCATCTCTTCTTTGGCGATGCGGTAGGCTTCGCCCATACCGACGATCTGGTGAACCGGCAGCGTACCGGAACGCATACCGCGCTCGTGACCGCCGCCGTGCATCTGCGCTTCGATACGGATACGCGGTTTACGACGCACGTACAGGCCGCCGATGCCTTTCGGACCGTAGATTTTATGGCCGGAGAAGGACATCAGATCGACTTTCATCTTGCTCAGGTCGATAGGCAGTTTGCCCACGCTCTGGGTGGCATCCACGTGGAAAATGATACCGCGCGCACGGCACAGTTCGCCGATGGTGTCGATATCCTGCACCACGCCGATTTCGTTGTTCACGTGCATGATAGAAACCAGGATGGTGTCATCACGCATTGCGGCTTCCAGCGCTTTCAGGTCGATGATGCCGTTGCTCTGCGGTGACAGATAAGTCACCTCGAAGCCTTCGCGCTCCAGCTGACGGCAGGTATCCAGCACCGCTTTGTGTTCGGTTTTACAGGTGATGATGTGCTTGCCTTTTTTCTGATAGAAGTTGGCCGCACCTTTAATCGCCAGGTTGTCGGATTCGGTCGCGCCGGAGGTGAAAACAATTTCACGCGGGTCCGCGCCCAGCAGGTCTGCAATGTGATTGCGGGCGACGTCTACCGCCTCTTCTGCCTGCCAGCCGAAACGGTGAGAACGGGATGCGGGGTTACCGAAGATCCCATCCATAGTCATATGTTGCAGCATTTTCTCGGCGACGCGCGGGTCTACCGGCGTAGTCGCAGAGTAGTCGAGGTAAATCGGTAATTTCATTGCTCTTAAGCTCCGTACATCTCAAATGCTCTGAATCAGGCAACCGGCGGGATGTATGCCGAAGGCGGCAGGGTGCGAGCACCCTGGCCTGATTCCGATATACCCTTCATACTTCGCACCGCAGGCGCGTTGCCTGCTCTCGCTCACCCCAGTCACTTACTGATGTAAGCTCCTGGGGATTCACTCGCTTGTCGCCTTCCTGCAATGCGAATTATTGTGGGTACAAAACTTTTTTTAGTTATGCGCGCAGTTTTACGTTGATTGCGTCCTGTGCGCGGGCCGGGCGATGCGCTTCAGTTTGTTGCCGGCCAGACACGTCGAGTACTTCCTGGTTGTTAACCAGTTCACCCAAAGTAATGTTGTTCAGAAAATCGGTCAGACGATCGCTCAGGTCGCGCCACAGTGCGTGTGTTAAACACTTGTCGCCGCCCTGGCAGCCGCCTTTGCCCTGACAACGGGTCGCGTCAACCGACTCGTCAACAGCGCTGATAACTTCACCTACTGCGATGGCGCTGGGATCTTTGCCTAACAGGTAGCCGCCGCCTGGACCACGCACGCTCGACACCAGTCCATTTTTGCGCAGACGGGAGAAGAGTTGCTCCAGATAGGAGAGTGAAATACCCTGTCGTTCTGAGATATCAGCCAACGGTACCGGACCCGCTTCGGAGTTAAGTGCAACGTCCAGCATTGCGGTTACGGCATAACGCCCTTTTGATGTCAGTCTCATGTCTTACTTAACCTCAACGTCGCCCCTCGAAGCGGGGGTGTTTATTTTAAAGTGGGGTGTTGCATAGCAGGCGCAAGTCTGACATTCCTGAGTAAATTGGTCAACTATTTACCTGAGTAATTTACTCAAGTATTCGGGTCCTTTTTATGCGTACTGTCAATGGACGCCAGCATGCCGCGCAGGATGTTAAGTTCCTGACTTTCCGGGCGTGCGCGGGTAAACAGACGGCGTAATTTGTTCATTACCTGGCCGGGGTGGTTGGCGCGAATAAAGCCGGTATTGAGCAACACCTGCTCCAGATGACCGTAAAAACGCTCTAAGTCATCCACCAGCGGATACGGCGCATCTTCGTTTTCCACAGGGGTCGTTTGCTGCGCCTCGGCAGCCAGCCAGGCCATACGCACTTCATAGGCGATCACCTGTACCGCCATCGCCAGGTTCAGCGAGCTGTACTCCGGGTTGGCGGCAATCGCCACGTGATAATGGCACTTTTGCAGCTCGTCGTTGGTTAAACCGACGCGCTCGCGGCCAAACACCAGCGCCACCGGGGCGTGAGCGGCTTCCGAAATACTCTTCAAACCGCACTCACGCGGATCGAGCATTGGCCACGGCAGGGTGCGCGAACGCGCGCTGGTGCCGACGACCAGGCTACAGCCGGATAACGCTTCATCGAGCGTATCGACAATAGTGGCATTGCCGATGACGTCGCTGGCACCTGCCGCCAGGGCGATAGCCTGGGAGTCGGGTTTAACCAGCGGGTTAACCAGCCAGAGATTGGTAAGGCCCATGGTTTTCATGGCGCGGGCAACGGAGCCCATGTTGCCGGTGTGAGAGGTCTCCACCAGCACGATACGAATGTTTTGCAGCATAGCGAACCGACACAATTTAATAATATGTTGGCATCCTATCATAAACCGGAGACATAATCCGATCTCCCTGCTATACTGCGCGCCGATTTCCTCGTTCTTTAACATCCAGTGAGAGATACCTGATGCATCCGATGCTCAACATCGCCGTGCGTGCTGCGCGCAAGGCCGGAAACTTTATCGCCAAAAACTACGAAACGCCGGACGCCGTAGAGACCAGCCAGAAAGGCAGCAACGATTTTGTGACTAACGTGGATAAAGGCGCAGAGCGCATTATCATCGACACCATCCGCCAGTCCTACCCGCAACACACCATCATTACCGAAGAAAGCGGCGAACACGAAGGCACCGACCAGGATGTGCAATGGATTATCGATCCGCTGGATGGCACCACCAACTTCATTAAACGCCTCCCCCATTTTTCCGTCTCCATCGCCGTACGCGTGAAAGGCCGTACTGAAGTGGCTGTGGTTTACGATCCGATGCGCAATGAACTGTTCACCGCAACACGCGGCCAGGGCGCACAGCTCAACGGGTATCGTCTGCGCGGCAGCAATGCGCGCGATCTGGATGGCACAATTCTGGCGACCGGTTTCCCGTTCAAAGCCAAACAGCACTCCGCTACCTATATCAATATCGTGAGCAAACTGTTCACCCAGTGCGCTGACTTCCGCCGCACCGGTTCCGCTGCGCTGGACCTGGCCTATGTGGCCGCGGGCCGCGTTGATGGTTTCTTCGAAATCAACCTGAAGCCGTGGGACTTTGCCGGTGGCGAACTGCTGGTACGTGAAGCGGGCGGTCTGGTGTGCGATTTCACCGGCGGCCACAACTACGTCATGACCGGCAACCTGGTTGCGGGTAACCCGCGCGTGGTGAAAGCGATGCTCGCCAACATGCGTGAAGAGCTGAGCGACGCCCTGAAGCGTTAATCGATTTTTTAGACTGCAAAATGCCCTGTTTCGACAGGGTATTTTTGTTTAGAAAGGCCGCAAGCCGCCGCCCGGTGGTTGAGCGCTGAGCCACATGATTGCCGCCGCCAGGATCAGGATCGCCCCGCCTGCCAGCGCGAGCGTCGTCCAGCCCACCTGCCGCCAGAGCACTGGCGTTTTATTGCCGCTTAGCCGGATCGCCAGCGTTCGGAAGCTGTGAACCAGCAGCGCCAGCGATGAAATCGTTAGCGAGGTTCCCGCCGCCATCGCCAGCGCCGCAGCGATTCCCCAGCCGAACACGCCAATCACCTTACTGAACAGCAGCACCATAATCGCGCCGGAACAGGGGCGCATGCCCATCGATAAAATTATCATCAGGCGCGCGCGCCAGTCGTCGCCCTGCTCCAGCTGTTGCTGAGTGGGCAGATGCTGGTGCCCGCAGCCGCAGTGCTCGCTATGGACATGATGCGGAGTGAAGACGCTAAATTTGGGACGGCGCAGTAACCCGTGCAGTCGGTTAATCGCCCGCCAGCACAGCATCACGCCCAGTATGCCCACCAGCAGGAAACTGCCCTTCTCCAGCCAGAAACTGCTCATATGCAACTGCCGCGCGGGTAAGGCCAACAGCGACAGCACCACCGCAACCAGACCAATCGCCACCAGCCCCTGCAATAACGAAGAGGCGAACGTCAGCCCTAAGCTGGATTTGAGTTTTGATGGGTGGGTCGCCAGCCAGGTGGTGATCACCACTTTACCGTGGCCCGGCCCCAGCGCGTGGAGTACGCCATAGACGAAGCTGAACAGCAGCAGCGCCCCGCCCGCCTGGCTGGGGTTTTCCGCCACGCGCTTGAGCAGTGCGCTCAGTTCCAGATTGACGCTGCGCTGCCAGACGATGCTTTGCATCATCAGCCTGGGCCAGTATTGCCAGAGCAGCAAACCGGCGGCGACCGCCAGCAGCAAAAACAGGCCCAGCGGCCATAGCTGTATCCAGCGTCGCGCGGGTTTCGGCATTGAAAACACTACTGACATTGCAACTCAACCTTCTGGGCAAATTGTTTCCCTAATTCCATATCCTCCGGCGGCGCGTCTTCTTTATCGAGCGAGATCGCAAAGGCCTGGGTATCCGCCGTGGGCGTCGGGGTGGTCATCGTCAGTTTACACTGCCCAGCGAGTGCGGCGGGCAGCGTGACGTCATGGGTCGCCTCGTAGCTCATATCGACATAATAGGTCGGGTCAAAGGTCGAGATGCTGTAGCGCTGCCCGGCCAGCGGCTGCGGCTTTGCCAGCGGCAGGATAAAGGTCAGCACCGCCTGATGATCTTCCCGCGCCATACCGTATTCGGGAGGAACCGGTAAAAAAGTCACCTTTTTGCCGTTGTGCCACACTTCGGTGAAATAGTGCTGCCCAATAACGTTCGCCATGACTTCCGCCGCCAGCTTCTTCCAGATTTCCGATCCCGGTTTGGCATCGCCCGCGTCATACAACAGGTCTGCTGATGTGATTTCGTCCATCAGCCAGCGCATTTGCAGGCCGGTAAACTGACCGTCCTTTTCGATGATTTGCGTTTTTAGGGTAATAAAACTGTGCGGATGCGCAAGGCTCGGCGTCGCGCAAACGAGCGTCAGCAGCGGCAAAGCGGGCAATATCCTTAACATCGTTGGGCGCATTATCTCTTCCATACAAAAAAATCTGTGAGCCAGACAGGATTACCAAATGAAAGTCCAGACCCGTTCTAACGATAGCTCATACTTTAACTACGCTTAGCTTTGATTAACCTAACTGGAACTTTTGGATGATGACACAGCTTTGTTCGCCGCCATCCGTGCTTTCCAGTCCGCAGCGCCGCTGCCAGATGCTGTTGATGCTCTATTTACCCGGTACCGTGACGCCGGAATTAATCGGGCAAATCAACGGCGTCGATGGTGGCATCGCCCGTCAGGATATTGTTGAAACCAGTTCTGAGATCCAGCGCTACCACCGGCTTTCAATTATGACCCACCCCGACGGCAGCTACCGGATTGAAGGCGCGCCACTCGATCGCAGGCTTTGCCTGCTCCACTGGCTGCGTCGCGCTATGCGCCTGTGCCCTCATTTTGTGCAGCAGCATTTTACGCCCTCGCTGAAAACCGAACTCCGGCAGCGCGGCATCCCCGTCGCATGCTATGACGATACGAATTTACACGCGCTGGTCAACCTTTGTGGACGTCGGCTTAACCGGCAGTTCGAATCGCGCGATACCCAGTTTCTGAGACTGTTCCTGCAATATTGCCTGATGGAACAACACAACGGCCAGTCGCCGGGCTTTAATGAGGTGCAAAATCTCTGGACCGCGCAGCGGGCGGAGTATCTGGCGGCGCAGGAAATTATGCGGCACTGGCAACGCCGGGTGCCGGTGCCGCCACATCAGGATGAACAGTTATTTCTGGCGCTGATGTTTATGATACTGCGGGTGCCGGACCCGCTGAAGGACAATCAGCCGCAGGATATCCAGCTGCGGCTGGCGGTAGCGGAGTTGATTAGTGCGTTTCGCACTCTTTCCGGCATGGCCTTCAGCGATGAAACGGGGCTGGCAACGCAACTCTATGTTCACCTCGCCCAGGCGCTGGACCGCTGTCTGTTCGGTATCGGCATTGATAATGCGCTACCGGAAGAGATCACTCGGCTATACCCGCGTTTGATGCGCACCACCCGCGCGGCCTGCGCCCAGCTTGAAACGCACTACGGCATTCATTTTTCCGATGAAGAGCTCGGCCTGATCGCTATTATTTTTGGCGCGTGGCTGATGCAGGAAAGTGATATTCAGGAGAAGCAGGTATTGCTGCTCACCGGCAATGATCGACAGCTTGAGGAGCAGATTGAGCATCAGCTACGGGAATTAACGCTGCTGCCGCTCACTATCAAATATCTGTCGGTGCATACCTTCCAGAAAGAAGGCGCCTCGAAGGAGGTGACGCTGATTATTACGCCTTACCATACCTCGCTGCCGCTGTTTTCCGCGCCGCTTATCCACGCTACGCTGCCGCTGGGGGAACACCAGCAGCAGCGTATTCGGGAGATTCTGGAAAGCTAGCGCGCTATCACGGCGGGGCGCAACGCGATAGCCGGCACCGCCAGTAGCGCCATGACCCAGAACATCCCGCCTTGCAGGTGCTGGAACAGGAAGCCTGCGAACATGGTCATGATGGCGATGCTGCCACCCATGGCCACGGCGGAATAGACGGCCTGGAGGCGAATCACTTCATTGCCCTGGCGCGCCGAGATATAGCGCATGGCGGCGAGGTGGCAGACGGTGAAGCTCCCGCAGTGCAGGATTTGCGCCACGATAAGCCACGGTAGATCGGTGGTCCAGGCCATCAGCGACCAGCGCACAATCCCGCTCAACGCCGAGAGCAGCAGCAAGTCCCGGGCGCTCCAGCGGCGGAACAGCTTGTTGCTGAGGGTGAATACCACGATTTCGGCAACCACGCCCAGCGACCATAAATATCCCACCACCGAAGCGGAATAACCGGCTTCCTGCCAGTAGATGGCGCTGAAGCCGTAGTAAGCCGCGTGCGCCCCCTGTAATAGCGAGACGCAGGCGAGGAACCGCCAGCTTTCAAGCACCAGTTTTCGCCAGGCAGACCAACCGGCGCTTTCGTTCTGGCGCGCCTGCCCTGCCGGCATAACCGAGGGGCGTAACATCATGCCGAGCAGCATGGAGGCCACGCCAATGCTCAGCATTACGAGGATCGCGTGGTAATCGAAAATGCTGATCAGTTTACCGGTGAGCGCCGATCCAATCACAAACGCCAGCGATCCCCAAACCCGCACCTTGCCGTAATCAAGGGTGATTTGCTTTTGCCAGGTTCCCGCCAGCGCATCGGTTAACGGCACCAGCGGCGAGAAGAACAGGTTGAAGCCAACCATCACGATCAACAGCCAGGCGGTGGTGGTGCCGAGCCAGAACGCGACGGCGAAAATAAGCGTCAGCAGCGCTAACACGCGCAGCGCGAATACCAGCCGGGAGGGATCGGTTACGCGCGGTGCCAGCAACAGGCTGCCAAGGAAGCGGGCGATTAATCCTGCGCCAAGCAGCAGGCCGATGGTCTCCGGCGCTAACCCGATGCCTTTGAGCCAGACGCTCCAGAAAGGTAAGAAAATGCCGTAGCTAAAGAAGTAGGTGAAGTAACTGAGCGCCAGCCAGCGCGTAGAGTGCAAAACCATGAATCCCTCCCGTTTTGGAGGCGATAGTCTGGCGGGTTATTGCAGCAGGTGCAAGGCGTAACATCGGGTTAACAACAAGAAAGCGCTAGATTAGACGCAGCGACATGTTATAGCCCGTAACCGCAAAGCCGCATTTTTCATACAACGTTTTCGCTGCAGGATTATTCGACGCCACCCGCAAGCCGATTTCATGAATATCCAGGGCGCTGAGCGTCTGTTTAAGTTGCGCCATCGCATCGCGCCCAAGTCCTTTACCGCGCCATTGCGGTAACAGGCAAAAATCATAAATCCACGCGACGCGCCCATTCAGGCTTACCCAAAAATAACCGATGGTGTGCTCTGAATGAGCAGGAGTAATACACCACAGCCGGCTGCCTTCTGTGTCCGGGCCGTCGGGAAGATAATTATCGATACTCTGGGCGGCATCATGGCGAGCCTCATCAATAACCCTGTGGCGTGTTGACGCTAAATCCTGGGCATACTCTTCGATAAAAAATGTCCGATATGCCGGGAATTGTTCGCGGGTCATACGCTGTATCGTTACCATTAGGCCTCCCTGATGCCGCCTTATTGTTATAGGTTTAGTTCCTGAAAAACCGTTTTCGCAGTGAACATGGCATTCAGCGCTGCCGGAAAGCCCGCATAGAGCGACATCTGGATAATGACTTCCACAATCTCTTCTTTCGTGCAGCCTACATTCAGTGCGGCGTGAATATGCACGGCCAGTTGCGGCTGCGCATGCCCCAATGCGGTGAGCGCACCGACGGTAATCAGTTCGCGAGTTTTTAGATCTAACCCCGGACGGCTATAGATATCGCCAAATCCAAACTCAATCACATAGCGCCCTAAGTCAGGCGCGACATCAGCCAGCGCGGTAATCACTTTTTCGCCTGCTGCGCCGTCAATTTCTGTCAGTCTCGCAAGCCCTGTTTCGTAGCGTGTCGTTGTCATAACGTTATCCTCTTTGATGTGATAAGAGGCACGTTAATCCTTCGAGTTAACTCCAGGTCAAGCGCTGTTTTTGATGAGTTCGCTATCGTAATGCGCCATCTTCGCTTTCAGGCGATCCAGATGTTGATGCTGCTCTGCCAGGCGCTGTTCAAGCCGTTCAGCATGCTGAGCTAATAATGCACGCCGTTCATTAACCGTTGCATTGCCCTGACTTCTTAACGCGGCATAACGCTGGATTTCTGAAAGCGGCATATCTGTTTCTTTCAGACGAACAATAAAAGCCACCCATTCGACATCGGCTTCCCGATAATCACGATGACCGCTGCTATTCCTGTCAGGGACCAGTAAACCCAATTTTTCATAATAACGAAGCGTATGCGCCGTGAGCCCGGTTAGTTGTGCGAAGTATTGGATACGCATGAGGCCTCTTTAACGATGATCAGAGGCCTCACGGGGCCTCAATAAGAAGAGTACACTTTAAGAGGTTGAGAGAAAACTTCACCTGCCTGCTCCGCTTTCTTTTTCGCCGCTAAAAATCGCTCGAACATTTCGATTTTTTGCATCTTGATAGCTTCATAATCAATGTTTTCATTCATTTTTTTGGCTTCTTTTTTGAATGACATAATAAGCTCCCTCTGTTTGTATATGCAGTTTTTTTAACAGGGCATACCGGTTAATAACCTTGTCATAAATGCGCTGAAGTTCATGGCTATACGCCTGAAAAATCATCACCTAAATGCGTTCAATCTCAGCGATTTGCAAAATGATGTCAATTAACGTCCTGTACAAATAAAGAGCTTCGGCAGCATTGAGATCCAGCGCGCCGGGCGGCTTATCAAACAGAGTTTCGCATTCAGAATTATCCATTGCCGCGACATTGCAAAAACTCACAACGCTAACTGTTAGCGATGCAAGGTCGCCAGAACCTATCTCGTAAAGCCATCTGGTTTTGTCATTTTCTTTACAAAAGATCAGCCTGAAAGTTATCTGTCGGAACGGTTCCAGAGAAAATGTAAAGCAGATATCCGTATATCTAAAAACATCAAACCCCTGCAATTTTTCATGCAAGATCTCATGCATATACCCTGGCATATCAGCATCTCGTCCTTCATCCTGGACGAAAGATTACACAAACGGTAGGTAATGGGGGGCAGCGTCAGCGTGTATAAATAAACGATCAATAAAACAATCGAAGAGAATTGCGAGACATCTTCATAACCCAACCCATAAAAAAACCCCCGACCAGGTCGAGGGTTTTCACCGCTTAACGCTTAACGCTTAACGCTTAACGCTTATGCATAAACCGGGTAGCGGGCGCAGATATCCAGCACTTTCTGCTTCACGCGTTCGATGGTCGCTTCGTCATTGATATTATCCAGCACGTCGCACATCCAGCCAGCCAGCTCTTTCGCTTCCGCTTCTTTAAAGCCGCGACGGGTAATAGCCGGGGAACCGATACGAATACCGGACGTCACGAACGGGCTCTTCGGATCGTTCGGTACGCTGTTTTTGTTGACGGTGATGTTTGCGCGGCCCAGGGCTGCGTCGGCTTCTTTACCGGTCAGGTTTTTATCAACCAGGTCCAGCAGGAACAGGTGGTTTTCAGTGCCGCCAGATACCACTTTGTAGCCACGGTTCAGGAACACTTCCACCATCGCTTTGGCGTTTTTCGCAACCTGCTGCTGGTAAACTTTAAACTCTGGCTCCATCGCCTCTTTCAGCGCCACGGCTTTCGCTGCGATAACGTGCATCAGCGGGCCGCCCTGCGCGCTAGGGAATACGGCAGAGTTCAGTTTTTTGTACAGCTCTTCGTCGCCACCTTTGGCGAGGATCAAACCACCGCGTGGACCCGCCAGGGTTTTGTGGGTGGTTGTGGTCACAACGTGAGCATGGGGAACCGGGTTCGGGTAAACGTCTGCGGCAATCAGACCTGCCACGTGCGCCATATCAACGAAAAGATATGCGCCGATGCTGTCTGCGATTTCACGCATTCTTGCCCAGTCAACCACACCAGAATAAGCAGAGAAGCCGCCGATGATCATTTTCGGCTTGTGGGTCTGGGCCTGCTTCGCCATGTCTTCGTAGTCAATTTTACCGGACTCATCAATGCCGTAAGGGATGATGTTGTACAGTTTGCCCGAGAAGTTAACCGGCGAACCGTGAGTCAGGTGACCGCCTTGCGCCAGGTTCATACCCAGAACGGTATCGCCCGGTTGCAGCAGCGCGGTATAAACCGCAAAGTTAGCCTGAGAGCCGGAATGCGGCTGCACGTTAGCGTAGTCCGCGCCAAATAGCTCTTTTGCACGGTCAATCGCCAGTTGCTCAACGATATCCACGTATTCGCAACCGCCGTAGTAGCGTTTGCCCGGATAACCTTCAGCATATTTGTTGGTCAGCTGAGAACCCTGAGCCTGCATAACACGCGGGCTGGTGTAGTTTTCGGAGGCGATAAGTTCAATATGTTCTTCCTGGCGAACCTTCTCCTGCTCCATAGCCTGCCACAGTTCGGCATCATAATCGGCAATGTTCATTTCACGCTTTAACATCCGCATCTCCTGACTCAGCTAACGGTAAACTTTTACGGCAATAAGGGGCCCTTTTTGGGCAACGGGCAACAGTGTAAACCGATTAACAGTGTGAAGATAGGTCTTGACAAAGGTTTTTACGCAAACGATTGGCTTCAGGCTACGCAAGGCTTCAGCGCCCTTCACAATCGCCACTTGTCACGGAATTCTTTTCAGGATCGTGATGCAGGTTTTTCATTAACACTCAATAACAAAATCTCAACAGAGACCCTTTACAGCGCAGGGATAAATTTATAAGATGCATTCAAAATGCATATTATAGACACCTGCAAAGGAACACCCTGATGTTAGACGCTCAAACTATCGCGACTGTAAAGTCCACTATTCCTCTACTGGCAGCAACGGGCCCGAAACTGACCGCCCACTTTTATGACCGGATGTTTGCTCATAATCCCGAACTCAAAGATATTTTTAATATGAGCAACCAACGCAACGGCGATCAACGTGAAGCGTTGTTCAACGCCATTTGCGCTTATGCTACCAACATCGAAAACCTGGCGGCGCTGTTGCCTGCGGTGGAGAAAATTGCCCAGAAGCACACCAGTTTTCATATCAAGCCTGAACAATACAACATCGTCGGCAGCCATCTGTTAGCGACGCTGGATGAGATGTTCAGCCCAGGCCAGGAAGTGCTGGATGCCTGGGGCAAAGCCTACGGCGTGCTGGCGCAGGTATTTATTAACCGTGAAGCGGAAATCTACCAGGAAAACGCCGGAAAATCTGGCGGCTGGGAAGGCACTCGTCCGTTCCGCATCACTGAAATCAAACAGCAAAGCGCGCTGATCACCAGTTTTGAATTTACCCCGGTAGACGGCGGTCCGGTGGCGGATTACAAGCCCGGCCAGTATCTGGGCGTGTGGATTAAACCTGAAAACTTCGAGCACCAGGAAATTCGCCAGTATTCCCTGACCCGCAAACCAAACAGCAAAAGCTACCGTATTGCGGTGAAACGCGAAGGCGAAGGGTTGGTGTCAAACTGGCTGCACGGCCATGCCAAAGTGGGCGATGTGATTAATCTGGTAGCCCCGGCGGGTGATTTCTTTATGGACGTGCCGCCGACGACGCCTGTGACGCTGATTTCCGCGGGCGTGGGCCAAACGCCGATGCTGGCAATGCTGGATAATCTGGCCGCCAATCACCATGAAGCGCAGGTAAACTGGCTGCACGCCGCTGAAAACGGTGATGTGCATGCCTTTGCGGATGAAATTGCCTTACACGGTAAATTGCTGAAGCATTTTGATTACCATATCTGGTATCGCGTACCGTCGCAGCGTGACCGTGAAAGCGGGCGTTTCCACAGCGAAGGGTTGATGGATCTGCTGAAGCAGGAAGGCGCGCTGAAGGTTCCGGATATGACGTTTTTCCTGTGCGGCCCGGTGGCGTTTATGCAGTTTGCGGCGAAACAACTGGTCAGCCTGGGCATTGACCCGGCAAACATCCATTACGAATGCTTCGGCCCGCATAAAGTACTGTAATAAAAAGGGGGATATTATCCCCCGATAATTCTTCTCAGGTGAGGGCGTTCTGCGCCCTCACCTTTTTTATGCCGCAGACGGGGCCGGGCCATTATTCAAATCGCGCTTCACTTCGGTGAACTGCTCGCCGTTCTTGTTATGCAGGTGCACTTCAAGCTGGTTGAACGCGATATTAATGTCGTTTTCACGGCACAGACGATCGATAGTGCGGTTCAGTTCATCCACGGTGTAGCTGCGATCGCGCAGTTCACGCACGTAAAGACGCAACTCGTGATCCAGCGTGCTCGGTCCGAAGGTAGTAAAGAACACCGATGGCTCCGGATCGTGCATGACTTTCGGATGTTCCATCGCGGCCTTTAACAGGAGCGCTTTTACCTTGTCCAGATCCGATCCGTAAGCCACGCCGAGGCGGATCACCACGCGGGTGATGGTATCGGTCAACGACCAGTTGATCAGCCGCTCGGTCACAAACGCCTTGTTCGGGATAATCACCTCTTTACGATCGAAGTCGGTGATGGTGGTGGCGCGGATACGGATTTTGCTCACCGTTCCCGAGAAGGTGCCGATTGTGACGGTATCGCCAATACGCACCGGACGCTCAAACAGGATAATGATACCGGAAACGAAGTTACCGAAAATCTCCTGCAACCCGAAGCCCAGGCCGACCGACAGCGCCGCTGCCAGCCATTGCAGTTTGTCCCACGACACCCCGAGCGAACCGAAAATAATCATCGCCCCCGCGCCGATAATCACGTAGTTGAGTATGGTGGTAATGGCGTATGACGTGCCCTGCCGCATATTGAGGCGCGACAGCACCAGCACTTCCAGCAGGCCCGGCAAGTTGCGGATCAGCGCCCAGGCGACCGCAAACGCGGCCAGCGCAAACAGCAGGCTCCCCATGGTGACGTGCTTCATCACCGCCGCCCCCGCTTCAGTGCCGTTGTAATTCCACAGCACCACGCTGTCGAGATAGGCGAAGACGGTGATTAAATCTGACCAAATTGCCCAGAACACCACGCCGAATAGCGCAAACATCGTCAGCATTGCCAGACGCAGCGTTTGCTGGTTGATCTGGTCAAGACCCAGCGGCGGCTCTTCTACCGGCTCGGCACCCTCGGCCCCCTCTTTGACCAGATTCTGGCGACGGGCGATAGCGCGGCGATAGGCGATACGGCGCGCCGCGACGCTTAACCCGCGCAGCACGGTCTGGTACAGCAGGTTCCAGACGATCACCAGATAAACGGTATCAATCCAGCGTCCAGCCAGGCGCAGTGTGGTGTAGAAGTAACCTGTCACCGTCAGCACCAGCAACATAACCGGCACAATCGCCAGCACGGTGATCGTGACCAAACGCATGGTGTGCGATTCTTTATCGCGCCAGCTTTCCCGGCACATCGGCCAAATCAGCGCGGCGATCACCAGCAGGTTGATGAAAATCATCGCCTGCCCCAGTACATCGTCCATGAGATTAAGCGGCGATAGCTCCGCAACCACCGACCAGAACAGCAATGGCAACAGCGCCAGGCTTACGCGCACAATCTGGCGACGCCAGTGGCTGGTGAGTTGCGCAGGCATATTGAAGTGGCTGACCGCCATGCCGTCTTTTTCCAGCACCCGCCAGCAAACCCCGAACACCAGCCAGAACATGGCAAGCTTTTTACTGAATTCCCACAGCAAATCGCTGATGTTGATCTGCATAAACAGCAGGATCAGCCCGCACGCCAATATCACCAGGCAGACCGGTAAGGCGCGGATAAAGTTAATCAGAATCGCTTTTGGCGTGTGTAACTGGCTGTCGTTACGTAACTGCCCCACTTCAGAAGCCAGTTTTGCCAGATACTGCCTTAACCAGCCGAATCGCCAGCGGATCAGCCCAGCGATCAGCAGCAACGGCAAACCGGCAAGAAACGCCACGGCCACAGACGGCCAGGCTTTTTTCCAGTTCACCGTGATTTTCATGGCCTTAATCTGATCGTGGATTGCGCCCGGGAAGGCTTTAATCCAGTCCCAGTCCATCGGACGGTTACTGTTTACCCAGAAGATTTGCTGGGTCAGCATCTGTTTGAGGTTTTTACTGACGCTCATTAACTGCTGCTGGTTGATTTGCAGGTTGATAGCCATCATCAATTGCGTGCCGAGCTGCTTGTTCAACTGATCGAGCAGTTCGCGGCGCATATCCACCAGCTGCAACAGGGTATCGTGCACCTCTGCGTTCACTTCGCCCTGATGCCCTTCTTCCAGCTTCGCCACAAAGGCGTCGTTCTGGAACAGCGCGTCACGCTGCTGGTTCAGGTCAAACTGTTCAAGACGCAAGTCGGCGATGCGGTTGGTCATATCCTCGAGTTCATCAGCGGAAGGCAGCGTCTGCTGTTGCTGATAAAGGATACGCGACAGCAGCAAGCTGCCTTTTAAAACCGAGATCTGCTCTTTCAGGGTCCGTTCAGATTGCAGCGCGCGATCGAGCCAGTTTTTAACTTTGATGTTTTGCTGCACCAGGGAGTTGCCGTTTTCCGTGGCGGTAATCAAACGCTGGCTGAGCTGGTGGTTAATATCCAGTTCCTGTTTGACCAGCGGGTTGTTTTGCAGACTGGACGAATCATCTGGCGTGACCGCTTCCTGGGCCGTTTTCTCCGTCAGTGACAGGCGTTTGGTATTTGCCGCTTCCTGCAAAAGCTGGAGCTGATGCTCTAGCTGATTGATATGGGCAGTGGTGTAATCACGCTGTTTTTGCAGGCTGTCCTGTAACGCGGTATTCCCTTCCAGGCTCTTACGCTGCTGATCGATTTGCGCATTCAGCAATGCCTGTTGAACCAGCATTAACGTTTGTTGCGAGGGCCGCAGCGCCGCCTCGCCCGGCGTGGTGCCGTTCAGGCGGTTTCTGAGCTGCTGCAATTCCTGCGAGGCGGTGTACATGGCGTTTTGCACCCGCTCCGGCTGAGTCTGCAACGACACCAGTTGGCTATTAAACGTGGAGAGATCGTTTTGCGCGCTCTGGAGTTCATCCACCATGCTGCTGGTGCGCGCTTCGAGCTGGCGTAATGACATCGCCTTGAATGTCTGGCGCAGACTGTCGTCGCTCTCCGGAGTACTTAACGCGTTCAGCGCCTCTGTCGCCTGGCGCATTTTTTCCGGCGCCTGGGCCACACGCTGGCGCAGTTGAGTGGTTTCTTGTTTTACCCGCTCGATTTTCTCAAGGGCTTCAAGGGTTTGGGTGAGATCCTGCTGAACCAGCTTATCCTGAGCAGAAAGCGTTTTTTGTTTACTCAGCGCATCCAGCTGGCTTTGAATATCAGCACGCGCCGGCAATTCGCCGTTAGAAGCGGCGTTCGCAACGCCTGCGGAAAGCAGAAATCCAGCCAGAAGAAGCCACACCAGCGCCATGACGCAGGTTATTTTGCGAAATTGAAGATCGTGCTGCATAGTTTTTGAATGAGTGATTAACGGGCCGAGAATATATCGGAGAAAGTTTGTGAGGCGCAGAATACCACGGGACTGAGGCGCAGAATAGCAAGGCGGTGGGGATAGAGAGAAATCCGACAACGGTGCCGGTTTTTTATGAGGCGGCGGGTTTTTGAAGCGTCGGGCAAAACTGATACATTTCAAGCAGGATTTCAACGAAGACGCGCGCTTCGGATTTTAAATCGAAGGTTTGCGGGGCGAATAGCCAGTTTTCCATTAAGCCAGTGATATAACTGCGCATCAGGATCGTGGCGCGGCGGACATTGAGGGTCTCGGGGATCATTCTGGCGGCTATACAGTTGTTTAGTGCCAGTTCGATGCGTTCATGGCTGGCCAGGCAATATTCGCGATGAAGCTGTTGCACCCGTGCCATTTCGCCAACAAACTCACATTTGTGAAAGATAATTTCCATCATCAACCGACGGCGCTCCTCTGAAACGGTAGCTTCAAGAATATAAATTAGAATTTCTCTTAAAACTGACAGTGGATCACCGGGGTATTTTGCCTGATACTCAGTTTCAAGATCCCCAAGACTGGACTCTGACAACTCCCAGATTTCACTAAATAAATCGGACTTGTTTCTGAAGTGCCAATAAATTGCACCACGCGTCACCCCAGCGGCCTGGGCAATATCTGCCAGTGATGTAGCCGAAACACCCTGCCGGGAAAACAGGCGAATCGCCACATCAAGGATGTGATTTCGCGTTTCCAGCGCCTGTTGTTTGGTTTTTCGTGCCATATGTTTGTGAATTTACAGGGGTCAGATTTACATACATTTATGAATGTATGTACCATATCACGACCATAATTTAAACGCAGCAATGGGTTTGTGGACGTTTGATCCATCAATCAATTTTGAAATCGGACACTCGAGGTTTACCTATGAACAAAAACAGAGGGTTAACGCCTCTGGCGGTCGTTCTGATGCTCTCAGGCAGCTTAGCGCTTACAGGATGTGACGACAAACAGCAGCAACAGCAGGCGCAGCATACGCCGGAAGTCGGCGTGGTGACGCTGAAAAGCGAACCTCTACCGATCACAACCGAGCTTCCCGGCCGCACCAGCGCATATCGCGTGGCGGAAGTTCGTCCTCAGGTGAACGGTATTATCCTGAAGCGTAATTTCGTGGAAGGCAGTGATATCGAGGCGGGTGTCTCCCTTTATCAGATTGATCCAGCAACTTACCAGGCCTCTTACGAGAGCGCAAAAGGCGATCTGGCGCGCGCCCAGGCCAGCGCCAATATCGCTCAGGTGACCCTGCGGCGTTACCAGAAACTGATTGGCACGAACTACATCAGCCAACAGGACTATGATGACGCTCAGGCCACGGCTCAGCAGGCCAACGCCGCTGTGGTTGCTGCAAAGGCTGCGGTTGAAACCGCGCGCATTAATCTCGCCTATACCAAAGTGACGTCGCCAATCAGTGGCCGCATCGGTAAATCCAACGTTACCGAAGGCGCGCTGGTGCAGAACGGCCAGGCCACGGCGCTGGCGACCGTACAGCAACTCGACCCTATCTATGTGGATGTGACCCAGTCCAGCAACGACTTCCTGCGTCTGAAACAGGAACTGGCCAGCGGCGCGCTGAAACAAGAGAACGGAAAAGCGAAAGTACAGCTGGTGACCTCTGACGGGATTAAGTTTGATCAGGAAGGCACGCTGGAGTTTTCTGACGTGACCGTCGACCAAACCACCGGCTCGATTACGCTGCGCGCACTGTTCCCTAACCCGAACCACACGTTATTGCCGGGCATGTTTGTGCGCGCGCGTCTCGAAGAAGGGGTTAACCCCAACGCGATTCTGGTGCCGCAACAAGGTGTAACCCGTACGCCACGCGGCGATGCATCCGCGATGGTAGTGGGCGAAGGCGACAAAGTTGAAGTGCGTCAAATCACGGCCACTCAGGCTATCGGCGATAAATGGCTGGTGACTGACGGTCTCAAAACAGGCGATCGCGTGATTATTACCGGGTTGCAAAAAGTTCGTCCTGGCGCTCAGGTCAAAGCACAAGAAGTTACGGCTGATGCGGATAAACAATCCACCGCAGCCAATGCCGCGCCAGAACAACCGAAGTCTTAACTTAAACAGGAGCCGTTAAGACATGGCTAAGTTTTTTATCGATCGCCCAATCTTCGCG
Organism: Atlantibacter sp.; assembly: GCF_032062175.1. Lineage (NCBI taxonomy): Bacteria > Pseudomonadati > Pseudomonadota > Gammaproteobacteria > Enterobacterales > Enterobacteriaceae > Atlantibacter > Atlantibacter sp. Next base: position 5,193 of record NZ_DAMBQK010000012.1, on the reverse strand, counting down.
TGGGTAATCGCCATCATTATCATGCTGGCGGGGGGTCTTGCGATCATGAAACTGCCGGTGGCGCAGTATCCGACGATCGCGCCGCCAGCTATTCAGATCACCGCCATGTACCCGGGTGCCGATGCGAAAACCGTACAGGATACGGTGACGCAGGTTATCGAACAGAACATGAACGGTATCGACAACCTGCTTTATATGTCCTCAACCAGTGACTCGTCGGGTTCGGTGCAAATCACCATTACCTTCGATTCCGGTACAGACGCCGATATCGCCCAGGTACAGGTGCAGAACAAACTGCAACTGGCGATGCCTTTGCTGCCGCAGGAAGTGCAACAGCAAGGCGTGAGCGTTGAGAAATCGTCGAGCAGCTTCCTGATGGTTGTCGGGATGATCTCTACCGATGGCTCAATGACCCAGGAAGATATTGCTGACTACGTGGGCGCAACGGTGAAAGATCCGATCAGCCGTACCACGGGTGTTGGCGACGTGCAGCTGTTCGGTGCGCAGTATGCGATGCGTATCTGGATGGACCCGAACAAACTCAATAACTTCCAGTTGACCCCGGTTGACGTGATCAACGCAATCAAAGCGCAGAACGCCCAGGTTGCAGCAGGCCAGCTCGGCGGTACGCCGCCGGTGAAAGGCCAACAGTTGAACGCCTCTATCATCGCCCAGACCCGTCTGACTTCTGCGGAAGAGTTCAGCAAAATCCTGTTGAAAGTGAATCAGGATGGTTCCCAGGTTCGCCTGAGTGATGTGGCGAAAGTGGAGCTGGGCGGCGAAAGCTATGACGTTATTGCCCGTTATAACGGCCAGCCTGCATCCGGTCTGGGTATTAAACTGGCAACCGGCGCTAACGCCCTGGATACTGCTGCGGCGGTGCGTGAATCCATTGAGAAGATGAAGCCGTTCTTCCCGCACGGTCTTGAAGTGGTTTACCCGTACGACACCACGCCGTTCGTTAAAATCTCCATTAACGAAGTGGTAAAAACGCTGATTGAGGCGATCGTGCTGGTATTCCTGGTCATGTACCTGTTCCTGCAGAACTTCCGGGCCACGCTGATCCCAACCATTGCGGTACCGGTGGTATTGCTGGGGACTTTCGCCATCCTTGCCGTGTTTGGGTACTCGATAAACACCCTGACAATGTTCGGTATGGTACTGGCGATAGGCCTGCTGGTGGATGACGCCATCGTGGTGGTGGAAAACGTTGAGCGTGTGATGGCGGAAGAAGGATTGCCGCCGAAAGAAGCGACGCGTAAATCCATGGGCCAGATCCAGGGCGCGCTGGTGGGTATCGCCATGGTGCTGTCGGCGGTATTTATTCCGATGGCGTTCTTCGGTGGTTCAACCGGTGCGATTTATCGTCAGTTCTCGATCACGATCGTTTCCGCAATGGTGCTGTCAGTGTTAGTCGCGCTGATCCTGACCCCTGCCCTGTGCGCCACCATGCTGAAACCGATCGCCAAAGGCGATCACGGCGAAGAGAAAAAAGGCTTCTTCGGTTGGTTTAACCGGATGTTCGATAAGAGCACTCACCACTACACCGACAGCGTAGGCAACATCCTGCGCAGCACTGGCCGTTATCTGCTGCTGTATCTGCTGATTGTTGGCGGCATGGCGTTCCTGTTCATCAAGCTGCCCAGCTCGTTCCTGCCGGAAGAAGACCAGGGCGTGTTCCTGACCATGGCCCAGTTGCCGGCGGGTGCCACCCAGGAACGTACCCAGAAAGTGCTGGATGAGGTGACCGATTACTACCTGACCAAAGAAAAAGCCAACGTTAACTCGGTGTTTACCGTAAACGGCTTCGGCTTCTCCGGTCGCGGTCAGAACACCGGCCTGGCGTTCGTTTCCCTGAAAAACTGGGATGAGCGTCCGGGCGATGAGAACAAAGTGGAGGCGATCACCGGTCGCGCCATGGGCCGTTTCGCACAGATTAAAGATGCGATGGTGTTCGCGTTTAACCTCCCGGCGATTGTTGAACTGGGTACGGCGACCGGCTTTGACTTCCAGCTGATCGACCAGGCTAACCTGGGCCACGAAAAACTCACCCAGGCGCGTAACCAACTGCTGGGCGAAGTGGCGAAGCATCCGGATCTGCTGACGGGCGTGCGTCCTAACGGACTCGAAGATACGCCGCAGTACAAAATCGATATCGATCAGGAGAAAGCGCAGGCGCTGGGCGTCTCTATCTCCGACATTAATACCACGCTGGGCTCGGCCTGGGGCGGTAGCTATGTGAACGACTTTATCGACCGTGGGCGCGTCAAGAAAGTGTACGTGATGTCGGAAGCGGAATACCGCATGCTGCCGGAAGATATCAATAACTGGTACGTGCGTAATACCGATGGGCAGATGGTGCCGTTCTCGGCCTTCTCTACCGCCCACTGGGAATACGGTTCGCCGCGACTGGAGCGCTATAACGGTCTTCCTTCCATGGAGATTCTCGGCCAGGCGGTTCCAGGCAAGAGTACCGGTGAAGCGATGAACATGATGGAAGAACTGGCCAGCAAGTTGCCGACCGGTATCGGTTATGACTGGACGGGGATGTCCTATCAGGAACGGTTGTCGGGCAACCAGGCGCCTGCGCTGTATGCCATATCATTAATCGTGGTGTTCCTGTGTCTGGCGGCGCTGTATGAAAGCTGGTCTATCCCGTTCTCGGTTATGCTGGTGGTACCGCTGGGGGTTATCGGCGCACTGTTGGCGGCCACGTTCCGCGGCCTGAACAACGACGTGTACTTCCAGGTGGGCCTGCTGACAACCATTGGCTTGTCGGCGAAGAACGCAATATTGATTGTGGAATTCGCCAAAGACCTGATGGACAAAGAAGGCAAAGGGCTGGTCGAAGCGACGCTGGAAGCGGTTCGTATGCGTCTGCGCCCAATCCTGATGACCTCGCTGGCATTTATCCTCGGGGTAATGCCGCTGGTTATCAGTTCCGGCGCGGGCTCCGGCGCACAGAACGCGGTGGGTACCGGCGTAATGGGCGGGATGATTACCGCGACAGTACTGGCAATCTTCTTCGTACCGGTATTCTTTGTGGTGGTTCGTCGTCGTTTTAATCGTAAAAACGAAGATACTGAACATACCCACACCATGAAACACTCCTGATAAATAGGCCGCGCAAGCGGCCTTTTTTATATATCTTATCTGCGCTTAAAAGCGTGGTTAAAACAGGTATTAAGTGTGCGCTATCACTATCGAGAACAAACAGCAATAGTAAACAAAGGTGCTTATTGGCGGCTTTTATTAAGATAAGTCCTGGGCATAAGCAATTTACTAAGGAATATTCCTGGAATTAACGTAAATTTTGAAAACGCCAGGCAGGTATAATGATGCCTCTTTTTATGCGCTATAATCAAAAAAGCTTCTTTTAATCTCACCTGAAAGTATTACCTTTTTGCGCTGCCTGTAACAAACTGCATTAATTGTAATTTTTCGTAATAGAAGAAGGTAAAAGACGTGGGGGTGATTTATAGTTAAATTAGATTGAAACTCGTATGGCGAACCCCCATTTATCTCAGAGTGTTACCCCTGTGATGTTAAGTTCATAAAATTTTTTCGTTAAAAAGGGGGATGCGTTATGGACGAATACTCACCAAAACGGCATGATATAGCGCAGCTAAAATTCCTTTGCGAAAATCTGTATCATGACTGCCTGACTACGCTGGGTGATAGCAATCACGGCTGGGTCAACGATCCAACCTCGGCCATCAACCTACAGTTAAATGAATTGATTGAGCATATTGCGAGTTTTGCGCTTAATTACAAAATTAAGTATGACGAAGACAATGCGTTGATTGAACAGATAGATGAATACCTTGATGATACCTTCATGTTGTTCAGCAACTACGGCATAAGCGCCCAGGATTTACAAAAGTGGCGCAAATCAGGTAATCGCCTGTTCAGGTGCTTTGTTAACGTCAGTAAGGCCAACCCAGTGAGCCTTTCTTTTTAAAATTATTACAATCACTTACGGTGAAATTATGTCAGAAAAGCCCTTAACAAAAATTGATTATTTAATGCGTCTACGACGCTGCCAGACTATTGATACACTTGAAAGAGTTATTGAAAAGAATAAATACGAATTATCGGATAACGAACTGGCGGTATTTTATTCAGCAGCCGACCACCGTCTTGCCGAACTGACGATGAATAAGCTATACGATAAAATACCGTCTTCTGTGTGGAAATTTATCCGTTAATTACCCGGATATTTCCTGGCAATTATAGTTGTGCTGACCTCAACCCTGTATTACCAGGGGCGATTGAAGCCCCACTTCTACAGTACACCTGCAAGACATAAGGGAATGAATCCCGAGATGCTGCTGCAATGCGTTGTGTTCACTCCTGGCCTCGAAGGGAACCCGTCATGAGTGAACAAAATCGCGCCGGGATCGCACAAGATCGTTATCCGCCTTAATGCACCTTGTCACGCTAGTTATTGTCTTGCGCACTCGTAAACTGCTTACCTTGCTGACAGAAGCCATACGGCGGTCGGGGCCAGTGAACCGCATCCCCCCAAATAATGTGAATAAAAGGTAAACTGTTATACCTTTTTTAAGACTTTCTGTTACTGTTTATGGTTATTACGGCTGATTACAATACAGTCGTCTTCCTTCCCGTTACTTTTTTGTAGGCCCAGAATGACGGAAATACAGCATCTGCTTCATCAAACTATTGAGCGATTAAACCGCGAAGAAAAGCGTGATAACCGCCCACGCTTCAGCATCAGTTTTATCCGCAACTATCCCGGCCTGTTTATCGCCATGTACGTGGGCTGGTTCGCTACGCTTATCGTGATGCTGCAATCGGAAACCTTAGTGGATTCAGTGTGGTTGCTGGTCGTCCTGTTTGTTTTAATGAACGGTTTTTTCTTCTTTGATGTTAATCCGCGCTATAAATACGAAGATATCGATGTGCTGGATTTACGCGTTTGCTATAACGGCGAATGGTATAATACCCGCCACGTCCCGGATTCGTTGATTAACGACATCCTGCATTCTCCGCGCGTCGAGCCTGAGAAAAAAACGCTGCTTAACGCTATGGTCAGCCGCAAAGGTAACCTCTCCTTTTACGATATTTTCTCACTCGATAAAGGCGCAAACACGGCGCGATAAAAAAGAGCCTGCAATGCACTGGGGAATCCCCAGTAATGTGCGGGTAAAAAAGGACGGGCATAGAGTTTTG
>NZ_DAMBQK010000011.1:0-124733 GCF_032062175.1 Atlantibacter sp. | reverse complement strand
CGTGGATGGCTGAGCGTATCGCCGACCGTAACCGGGGATATGACGCATGATGATGACCGCTCTGCAAAAAGCCCCTTTTTCTGGCTTGCTTATTTTTGCCGTTCCCGGGTATAGTTTTCCCGCTGCCGCAAAATCGGCAGCCGGGCGTGGAAACCCGAGTAATCTAACGGCGACACCAGACGCGCCTTGCGTCTTTTTTTGTGTCTGTGCCTTGATGCACCCATTCTCTGCGCAACGGCTTTATAGTCTGTGTGCTATTCGCGTAATGGTAGCTCAGGCGGGGCCGACTTCGGTCGGGCCGGTATCCGTTAGAGCCGGTATTTCCACCCCCGTCTGGGCTACCACCAGTGAGCGTGGAAACTCCTGTGGTAGCGTTACCCGCTATCTAACGGAGGCTGCCGTCATGGCTACTATCCTCACCCCGTCGTACCCTCAGTTCGTCTTTGTCTTTGCGGCCATCCGTCGCGCTGACCGTCAACCCTGTGTCCGTATGCTGCGCACCGTTGCCGGTGACGAGCGCACTGCCCGCCGTGCCCTTGTCCGTGATTATGTCCTGTCGTTTGCCGGTCGCCTGCCGGTTGCGGAGGTGCGCCCGTGAAAGAGCTGACCCTGACTATCACCCACGCAGACCTTGTGAGCCTTGAGCACCTGCGTAACGTCGGCCAGTTCGTCGGCGACATGTTGCTGTTACAGGACACCACAACCGGTCACGACACGGCACAGCATTTACAGCTCGCCTCGGTCATTCATCTTATGACCGCCCGCCTTGACGATGTGGTCGAACGCTGTAACCGGCGCTGGCTCACTGAGGAGGTGTGCGCATGAAACAGTCCTTACCGCCCGCATTACGTGCCGCACTCTATCGCCGCGCCGTGGCCTGTGCCTGGCTGACTCTGTGCGCGCGTCAGCACCGCTATCCGCACCTGACCCTCGACACGCTGGAAAGCGCCATTGCCGCCGAGCTGGAGGGCTTCTACCTGCGCCAGCACGGCGAGGAAAAGGGCCGTCTGATTGCCTGTGCCCTGCTGGAAGATTTAATGGAAGCCGGGCCGCTCAAGGCCGCCCCGTCATTGTCCTTTCTCGGGCTGACCGTGATGGATGAATTATGCGCCCGCCACATCACCGCGCCGGTACTGCACTGAGGGAGACCACCACAATGAAAATGAACGTAACGGAAACCGTGAAACAGGCCTGCGGCCACTGGCCGCGCATTCTCCCGGCGCTGGGCGTGAAGGTCATTAAAAACCGCCATCAGGCCTGTCCGGTGTGCGGCGGCTCTGACCGTTTCCGCTTTGACGATAAGGAAGGGCGCGGGACGTGGCTCTGTAACCAGTGCGGGGCGGGTGACGGCCTGAAACTGGTTGAGAAGGTGTTTGGCGTCTCACCCTCAGAGGCCGCCGTAAAGGTCAGTGCCCTGACCGGCACCCTGCCGCCGGTGAATACGGAGGAGACTGCGGCCGCAGAAGCGGAAACCGGTGCCGGGCGAAAGGCGGCGGTTGCGCTTGCCGCAAAGCTCATGGAGAAAACCCGCACCGCCACCGGTAACGCCTACCTGACCCGCAAGGGCCTGCCAGGTCATGAATGTGTCATGCTGACGGCCACCCACAAAACCGGAGGCGTGACCTACTGCGCCGGTGATATGGTCGTGCCGCTGTATGACGAAAGCGGGGCGCTGGTTAATCTCCAGCTTGTTAACGCAGACGGCATTAAACGCACCCTGAAGGGCGGCGCGGTGAAAGGGTGCTGCCATACCCTCAAAGGGAAAGAACAGGCCGGAAAACGCCTGTGGATAGCCGAAGGCTACGCCACCGCGCTCACCGTGCATCACCTGACCGGGGAAACGGTCATGGTGGCGCTGTCGTCCGTGAACCTTCTTTCTCTGGCAAGCCTTGCCCACAACAAATATCCGGCCTGTCAGATTGTCCTTGCCGCCGACCGTGACCTTAACGGCGAGGGGCAGACGAAAGCCGCAGCGGCCGCACAGGCCTGTGAGGGAATCGTTGCACTGCCGCCAGTGTTCGGTGACTGGAATGATGCGTATGTCCGGCAGGGCGAAGAGGCCACGCGTAAAGCCATTTATGACGCCATCCGCCCGGCGGCGCAGAGCCCGTTCGACACCATGAGCGAGGCGGAATTTACCGCCATGAGCGCCAGTGAAAAGGCCATGCGGGTGCTTGAGCACTACGGCGAAGCGCTGGCCGTGGATGCGAACGGCCAGCTCCTGTCCCGGTATGAAAACGGCATCTGGAAGGTGATACCGCCGTCAGAATTTGCCCGCGATGTGGCCGGACTGTTCCGGCGTCTGCGCGCCCCGTTCTCGTCGGGGAAAATCGCCTCCGTGGTGGAAACCCTGAAACTGATTATTCCGCAGCAGGATGCACCGGCGCGGCGTCTGATTGGCTTTCGAAACGGCGTACTGGATACCGGCACAGGCATTTTCAGCCCGCACCACAAATCACACTGGATGCGCACCCTGTGCGACGTGGATTTTACGCCGCCGGTGGCGGGTGAAACGCTGGAAACCCACGCGCCGCATTTCTGGCGCTGGCTCGACCGTGCCGCCGGTGGCCGGGCTGACAAACGCGATGTGATACTCGCCGCGCTGTTTATGGTGCTGGCGAACCGCTACGACTGGCAGCTCTTTCTGGAAGTGACCGGGCCGGGCGGCAGCGGGAAAAGTATACTGGAGAAAATAGCGACCCTGCTTGCCGGTGAGGATAATGCGACGTCAGCAGATATTGATATGCTGGAAGACCCGCGCAAGCGTGCCGCCCTGACGGGTTTCTCGCTTATCCGTCTGCCTGACCAGGAGAAATGGAGCGGTGACGGTGCCGGGCTTAAGGCCATCACCGGCGGCGATGCGGTCTCGGTTGACCCGAAATACCAGAACCCGTACTCGACGCATATTCCGGCGGTGATTCTGGCCGTGAATAACAATCCGATGCGCTTCACTGACCGCAGCGGCGGTGTATCGCGTCGCCGGGTGATTATTCACTTCCCGGAGCAGATTGCGCCGGAGGAACGTGACCCGCAACTCTGTGACAAAATCGCGCACGAGCTGGCCGTTATTGTGCGTCAGCTTATGCAGCGGTTCAGCGACCCGATGAGCGCCCGCGCACTGCTCCAGTCGCAGCAGAACTCCGACGAGGCGCTCAGCATCAAGCGCGACGCTGACCCGGCGTTTGATTTCTGCGGCTATCTGGAAATGCTCCCGCAGACCAGCGGGATGTTTATGGGGAATGCCAGTATTATCCCGCGTAATTACCGTAAATATCTTTATCACGCATATCTGGCCTATATGGAGGCTAACGGATACAGGAACGTGCTCAGCCTGAAAATGTTCGGGCTGGGGCTGCCCATGATGCTGAAAGAGTACGGCCTCAGTTATGAGAAGCGGCACACAAAGCAGGGGATACAGACCAACCTGTCGCTGAAAGAAGAAAGCTACGGCGACTGGCTGCCGAAATGCGACGAGCCCGCAGCGACATAACCCACCTCAGACCGGCAACAGCCGGTCTTTTTGTATCTGCCCCTCCCTCAAGGGTGAACAATCCACTGTTCACCCTTCACCGTATCTTCACCCTGTATCACTATGAAAGTACTAATAAAAAGCAAAAGGTGAACAGTGCGAACAGTTAAACCCAAAAAAACTTTTTACCTCTCCTCATCACCATCGTATTGCGGTGATGATCGCCGGAAACAGGCCAGAAACGCGCTGAGGTGAAGAGTTGACTGTTCACTCTTCACCAACTGATCATCACCTATCATTATGATATTAAAAAGAAAAGTAAGAGGGTGAACAGTGTGAACAGTTAAATGCAAAAAAACTTTTTTTGCGTATGATGTTGCTATGCAAATTCATGAGAAGATTTAAGCAGTGGACAAGACCAGAGATTTCATTCTAGAAGGACTCTCCCGCTTTAACCTGGCTGATTTGCCCGGCAGACCTTATGACTGCGCTTTTGACCTCTTGGCTGAAACACCATCGAGAAAACGGCTGATTATGATGGGCTTTAATGGCTCGTTAGCTGATTCATGCATGACTAACCGCCAGTCCATCCTTCAAGATTATGCACATCCTTTTATTTCAGGTATTCAACAAGGGATACAAGGAAAGTGGGGGATCACTCATCTTGCCAAAAGACTACAGCAAATACCTTCATGCCTCGGTTATAGCTGGGAGGATGTTATTTATACCAACGCATTAATGATGTGTTCTCAGAATGCTGCAACCCTGAGAAAAGAGGCAGCTTGTCACGACACTACAATGAATGAAATCGAAGCAAACTCAATGGCATTTTTTGAGCATGTAACAGCCCATTTGAGCGAACCAGATTTGATCGTTGCATATAGCAACAGTCTTCAGTCACTCTCAGCCGCGAGTTTGTTGCTAAAGCACTTTGGCGATGCAACTACTCTCAAATTTTCTCAGCCGAAAGGCTACCACACTACTTTCGCGTTTATGGCCAATCTTAACAGTAGAAATATCCCGGTTATCTGCGTGCGACACATGTCACGATTCAAACCTGAAGAGAGTTATATCAGGGCGGCTTTCAAATTAATGGATTGTTAAGTTTTGTTCCGGTAAGGATCCGCATGACGGAACCTAACCGGTTAAGAATAACTATCCATAAAAGGTATATGCTTCAACTCGTTATTCATACAATGGCAACAAAATATCTGGGGGCACAAAAAGGGGCATATTTTTGAGTTTATAATGTTAAATCCTTTTATATCAATTAATTGTTGTTAGTTTTGAGTCCGGCCTTCGCACCATCGGAACATCAATAGACGTCAACGGACGTCTTTTTTTGTGCCTGAAATCCAGTATCCGCAAGGCTTTCCTCGCTTTTTCACTCAACCTAAGTCAACCTGATTCAATCTACATCAACTTACTGATGCGGGTACAACTGCGGGTATATCCCGGTTCGATAATGTTTGTACCCACACAGAACCCTTGAAAGGATACTCATCATGGCTCTGAGTGATGTGAAGGTTCGTTCGGCAAAGCCTGAAGCAAAAGCCTACAAACTGACTGACGGCGATGGCATGGTTTTGCTGGTTCACCCCAACGGCTCAAAATACTGGCGGCTTCGTTATCGCTGTGGCGGTAAGGAGAAGATGCTGGCCCTGGGGAAATATCCTGAAGTGTCGCTGGCGGATGCCCGGGCACGCAGGGATGAGGCCCGTAAACTATTAGCTAATGGCGTCGATCCCAGTGAGAACAAGAAAGCCGTTAAGGTAGAGCTGGAGCAAGAGGCGATAACATTTGAAGTGGTCGCCAGAGACTGGCATGCCAGCAATCAGAAGTGGTCTACATCGCACAGTGCCCGTGTTTTGAAAAGCCTTGAAGATAATCTCTTTGCTGCCATCGGTAAGCGGAACATTGCGGAGCTTAAGACTCGGGATCTTCTTGTACCCATTAAAGCTGTCGAGTCATCCGGGCGACTTGAAGTCGCCGCCCGTTTACAGCAGCGTACTACCGCGATTATGCGCTTTGCTGTGCAGAGTGGTTTAATCGACTACAACCCCGCGCAAGAGATTGCCGGGGCGGTTGCTACAGTGAAAAGACAGCATCGTGCTGCCCTGGAACTTAATCGCATTCCTGAATTGCTTCACCGCATCGATCACTATTCTGGCAGGCCGTTAACCCGACTGGCTGTCGAACTCACGTTGTTAGTTTTCATCCGTTCAAGCGAGCTGCGTTTTGCTCGTTGGACAGAAGTGGATTTTGATACTGCCATGTGGACGATTCCCGGTGAGCGTGAACCGCTGGACGGTGTTAAGCATTCTCAGCGTGGTTCGAAGATGCGTACTCCACATCTTGTTCCTTTGTCGCGACAAGCTCTCGCTATCTTGGAAAAGATCAAAAGCATGAATGGGAACCGAGAGCTGATTTTCGTGGGCGATCACGATCCACGTAAGCCGATGAGTGAAAACACGGTAAACAAGGCTCTAAGAGTAATGGGCTATGACACGAAAACGGAAGTATGCGGGCATGGTTTCAGAACGATGGCATGTAGTTCTTTGATTGAATCGGGATTGTGGTCGAGGGATGCGGTGGAGCGTCAGATGAGTCATCAGGAACGTAGCTCAGTGCGGGCGGCTTATATCCATAAGGCGGAGCACTTGGATGAACGCAGACTGATGCTGCAATGGTGGGCTGATTATCTTGATGCGAATCGGGAAAAGGCGGTAAGTCCGTTCGATTTTGCGAAACGGATAATGGGGGAAATGAGAATATATTCGTAAGGACATAGTAGACTAGACGTATTATTTATCAGCTAATATATCTGATGATAACTAGTAGGTTAGATTGTAGTTTTGTGTCATTCCCGCAAGATACAATCTAACAGGATGGGACATGTCCAGTCCGTCAACCTCGACTGAATGCTGAAGCGATGTGCTAGCCACCATAATCTTCTTATGTTAGTAACGATGCAGTCATTGATGCAAGGGATTGCAAAATGACGCCGTCTCTATCTACTCATATATGATTTCTTGCTAGCTTTTGGGAGAGAATTGGTCGATAGCTGAATGCAGCAATACCCATGGTTGCTGGAATCTGGCCGGGCTTAAGAATACGCAGGATGGCGTGATTATTAATCTGATGATGGGGTGTATGTCTTTTGGCGTTACCAACGTTTTGTCCAAAGGCATAAAGGTGAGCTAGAGCGGGTTTAGTGGGAGAGTGAATAGGGCTATATCTTCAGGAGTTAGTGATTTGCAACAAGGTAGAGGGTTTGCAGGTAAAATGATTGTGAAGTGACAGAGCAGACACAATCAGCGACAACGATAGCCACCTTTAACGTTCAGTTGCGTTATAATCCTCGCTAAATTTTTGCTCTTCGTCATATGTCAGTGACTTGGCGAGAAGTGGACAGCTAAGAGAACCTTATGACAACCGAAACTGCACCTGAAAAAATTTCTCTCGACGAACTGAAAAACTGGCTCTGGGGCAGCGCAAACATCATGCGCGGTACCGTTGATAGCAGTGACTTCAAAAACTACATTTTTGGCCTGATCTTCCTCAAACGCCTCTCTGATGTCTTTGATGAGCGTATTGCTGCCATCATGAAAGACGAAAAATGTTCAGAAGCTTTAGCGATGGCCCTTATCAAAGAAGACAACCCGGAGCAGTTTGTTCCTGAACAAGCACGTTGGTCGAATCTTGTTAAGAAAACGGAAAACGTAGGTGAAAGCATCGACGAAGCCTTTGCGGAAATAGAACGTCAGAATCCGTCACTCGAAAAGGTACTGACTGCCATTCAGTTTGGTGACAAAGACAAACTCAGCAACGAACTGCTGATGCGTTTATTACGCCACTTTAATCGTCATAAACTGGGCAATAAAAACCTTTATAAAGCCGATTTGCTGGGCGATGCCTATGAATACCTGATCGGAATGTTTGCTGACGATGCAGGTAAGAAAGGCGGAGAATTCTACACTCCGCATGGTGTGGTAGAGCTAATTGTAAAGCTGATTGACCCTAAACCTGGCCACGAGATCTATGATCCAACCTGTGGTTGTGGCGGTATGCTGGTCGAAGCCGCAAACTACATTCGGGATACCTATCCTGATGATGGCGTCGTAATGGGTAAACCCAACTGTAAGCTCTACGGTCAGGAAAAGAACCTTGGTACCTGGGCGATCGCCAAACTGAATATGTTCCTGCACAACCTGGACGGTGATATCAGGCGTGGCGATACGCTGGTAAATCCACAGCATCTTGACAGTAACAATGGCGTAATGCCATTTGATCGCGTCATTGCTAATCCACCGTTTTCCAGTAAAGAGTGGTGGGAACCGCTGGAGCTTAACAAAGAAACTAAAGTCGATAAGAACGGCAAAGAAACCGAAATAGCCCCTAAATACGCGACCGAACTGAAAGATCCTTATGGTCGCTTCGGGTTAGGTGTAGCGCCCCGGACGAAGGCTGACCTTGCCTTTGTGCAGCATATGATCACATCCACTCGTGAAGATGGGCGTATTGGCGTGGTCGTTCCGCACGGTGTACTTTTCCGTGAAGGGGAAGAAGGCAAAATCCGTCAGGGCCTCTTGGTGGGTAAAGATGACTTCAAGGGTGATTTAATTGAAGCCGTTATTGGCCTGCCACCGTCACTTTTCTTTAACACAGGAATTTCTGCTGCCATTGTTCTGATTAATAAAGCTAAACCTGCTGCGCTTAAGGATAAAGTGATCTTTATTGACGCTTCATCTGACTATGAAGATGGTAAAAATATGAACCATCTACGTGAGGGTGATATTAATAAGATTGTTACCGAGTTCAATAAAGCAAAACAGACAATGATTGATGCCGGAGAGCAAACGGAAGAATCTCTGGTGGAACTTCTTAAATCTGTTGAAATTGAAAAATATTTACGTATCGTCGAAATTACAGAGATCAACAAGAATGATTACAACCTGAATATTAGTAGATATATCAATTCCTCTGAAGAAGAAACAGTCATTAATATTCATAAAGTCATCCAACGTTCTCTTGAGATACAAGAGGAACTAGAAAGAATTGATGCAGCAATATCTGAACATCTAAGTGCTTTAGGGATCCAATAACATGAACACTACATTATGGAAGTCCTTGCCATTAGAAAAATGCATAGCTCAAATTATTGATTTTCGAGGAAAAACACCAAAGAAAATTGGAATGGAATGGGGTGGCGGCAATATTAAAGCTCTTTCTGCTAACAATGTAAAACAAGGCTATATAGCTTTTGATAAAGAGTGCTATGTTGGTTCTCAAGATCTGTATGATGCCTGGATGACAAAGGGTGATTGTAGTAAAGGTGACATTGTTTTCACAATGGAGGCACCTCTAGGTAACGTTGCACTTATACCAGATAATAATAAATATATATTGAGCCAAAGGGTGATACTTCTTAAACCTAATGCTTTAGTTGATAGTCACTATCTTTATCACTATATGTCATCAGAAAAATTCCAGAATGAGCTTTTTATTAATGCTACAGGGTCTACTGCAAAGGGAATCAAGCAAAGCAGATTAATTAATATAAACATCACATTGCCACCTAAAAAATGGCAAGTAAATATCGCTGAAATTCTTACTAATGTTGATAAAAAGATTGACCTCATTGAGCAAAAAATAACTACAACCAAAAACCTTAAGATTGGATTAGTGCAGAAATTATTTTCTGAAGGAATTGGCATTGAAGCTGAGGACGGTAAGTGGATTCGACATAAAAAATTCAAAGATTCAATTTTAGGGTCTATACCTCAAAACTGGGAAATAGTATCTTTGAAAGAAATTCTTGATGTAATTAAAGATGGTGCTCATTTCTCGCCAAAAAGTTCTGATGGTCAATATAAATACATAACATCAAAAAACATAAGGTTTGGGAAGTTGGATTTAACAAATATTTCTTATATTGACGAAGAGGAACATAATAAGATATATAAAGGATCCCCCGTGAAACCAGGAGATATTCTTTTAACTAAGGATGGGGCAAATACAGGTAATGCAGCAATAAATAATTTAGAGGAACCATTTAGCCTATTATCAAGCGTGGCTTATCTTCGAGGATCTAAAAACAAAATATCTCATACCTATTTACTGCAATTCCTCTTGTCCTCTAAAGGGCAGTCTATGATGAAATCAGCAATGACCGGGCAAGCTATCACTCGTCTAACTCTAAAAAAAATTGGTGATTTTAAAATCCCGTACCCCAATATTATAGAACAGAAACAGATTGCGGAAATATTATCCACTATTGATGAAAAACTCAATATCCTTGAAAAACAAAGATCCGAAACTCAACTCCTGAAAAAAGGCCTGATGCAAAAGTTACTCACAGGAGAATGGCGAGTTCCGTTGGATTGTGACGAAGACGAAGCTGCGTAATGAGAAGATGCCCTATTCCGGGCATCTCTTACACAACATGAATGAAGGAAATGGCTATGTCAGGTAAGACTGCAACATCATTCCCGGAATTGGATGGCGTTGAGCGTCCAGCGATTGAGTGGCTAAAGAAGCTCGGCTATACCCATATCAAGGGATGTCAGGTTGAACAAGCGGTGCGGACCGAGCCCTTGATTCTGGAAGATGTCCTCCTCGAAAGGTTGCATGCACTCAATCCCTGGCTGGTCGAAGTCTCCGGCGCGGCTTCCAGAGCAATGAAACAACTGCGTGATATCTGGTTTGAAAATAACAGCGATCTGATGCTGGCAAACCATGCTTTCTGGGAAAACGTGCTGTTTCAGTCCAACCTGCAAGAAAAAGATAAAGAAGGGCGCAAGCGTAGCGTCCGATTTATTGACCAGTCCGGTGCAGCCCATAACCGTTTCCACGTTGTCAATCAGTATGTTGGTAAAAATAATAATGCTGCACCTTTTAAACCAGACCTTTTGCTGTTCATTAACGGGATACCGCTTGCATTAATCGAATGTAAAGCCAGCAACGTCAAACTGAGCAAGGGCATCGCACAGATTGACGGTTACCAGAATTCATTCCCACATCATTTCGCATTTAACATGGTGTGCGGGGCAATCAATCGCAGCCAGGCAAAATACGGCGCGCTTTATGCTCCAGAGCCGTTTTACCTCAAGTGGAAATTTGATCCTAAAAGGCCTGATGAGCACACCATTCTCACTGAAATTAAAGAGTTACTAGGTAAAGAGCCCACAGCACAAGACACTTTGCTGTGGGCATTATTCGAACCTTCTCGCTTTGTTCGTTTTGTTTGCTTCTATCCTCTGTTTGAAGTTGAAGATGGTAAAATGATCAAAAAACTGCCTCGCTATCAACAGTGGCGGGCCGTTGAGAAATCCTTGCTCCGTCTACAGGGGAATGATCCAGCCTTGCCGGGTAAAACACAGGGAGGCGTGATCTGGCATACCCAGGGAAGCGGGAAATCGCTAACCATGGCACTACTGGCACGTTTGATGCGCGCAGAAATATCCAATTTTGAAAATCCCAGTATTCTGGTATTAACGGATCGCACCGATCTGGACCGTCAGATTCACAACACCTTTATCAATGTGGGGCTCAGGGCGTCAAAAGCTGATTCAGTCGCTGGCCTTGAGGCGATGTTAAGCAATGATTACGGCGCGATCTTCACCTCTACGGTTCAGAAGTTTCAGGAAAGCGATGGTAAACAGATCCAGGCAGCAAAAGACTCTGAAAATAGTGATGATACGGATGAGGAGCAGTCCTCAAAGAGCCGCGTCAGACGTGTTTTAAAACGTTTGGAAAACGGCAAAGATGAATGCTGGATAGTCAAAGAAAATAATCTGAACTTCGGTCTGAATAATGCCAGTGGCGAGCCCCTGAAAGCAAAATGGCAAAAAGTTAGTGAAGAAAAAGTGGATTTTCGGGTTCTCAGTACTAAAGCAAATTTCTTTGTTATGGTTGATGAAGCACATCGTAGCCAATATGGTTTTCTCGCGGCCTTTATGCGCGCATCACTCCCCAATGCGAAGTTCATCGCCTTTACAGGTACGCCTCTGTTTAAAGAAGACAAAAACACCCTTGGTGAATTTGGCGGCAAAGAATACATCGATATTTATCGCCTTGATGAGGCGGTGGCAGATGGAGCAACGTTACCCATCAAATACCAGGAAGGTATGGCCGAATGGGCCAGTGATGGTAATCTGAAAGAAGCGTTTGAAACTGAGTTTGGTCAGGAACCTCTGGCACGCAAGAAAAAACTGAAGCAACAGCTGCTGAAAAAGCGTCGCGGAGCCATCAATCGCATTGAACAAAACGCGAAGCATTTGATTGAGCACTTTCTTACCAGCGTAAAACCCCGAAAATTTAAGGCGATACTTGTCTGTGATGGCCGGGATATGGCGGTTCGCTACAAAGATGTTATCGATGGTCTGATGGCAGAACGGCAGGCACAAAATTTACCCACATTCGATAGTAAGATCGTTATTTCTCTGGGAAGCATGACGGATAACCGTACTGGAGCAAGCGAGCAGCAAGCCCACACAGCCACTGGTTCACAAGGGGTTCTGGAGACGATAGAAGAGCGAGTAAAACGTGAGTCTAAAGAAGGGAAGACTCCGGTTGCCGTTCTGAGCGATGATATTCCCACTTTGGTCAATACCGAATTCAAACTGCCTTATGGTCACGAAGCAGAGAACAAACCTGATGGACAAGCCAGGATCAATAACATTGGTTTGATCATCGTTTCCGATATGCTGCTCACTGGATGGGATGCGCCGATTGTCAGTACCCTCTATCTTGATAAGCCGCTGAAAGAACATACCTTACTTCAGGCTATTGCCCGAGTGAACCGTACCCGCAAGGGGAAAAAGGCGGGTTATATCGTCGATTACTACGGTGTTGTTGAAAATCTGGATGAAGCGCTCAAAATTTATGGTGGCGATGTTCTACCTGAACAAGTCTGGACAGATGTAGAATCTGAGCTGCCAAAGCTTAAAGCCGCGCTGAGCAAAGTAGAAGATATTCTGCCGAAAAAACACAATCTGCTTAAGCACCCGGAGCCCTTTAAAGAAGATGCCGACCTGTTTTTAGATCCGGACGTACGGCTTGATATCGTGGAAGACTTCCTCGTTGCTCTTGCGGAGTTTAATGGTCGTTTAGATATTGTATTACCCGATGAGCGTGCGGCCCCGTTTAAACCTTATTTTAAGGTATTCAATGAAATTAAACTGCAGTTGCTGAATAAAATGCCGGAAAGTGCGGATAAGGTACGCATCACCGCTTCAGAATCAGAGCTGCTCAAGGGAATGCTGGACGAACATATTGAATCAAGTGAAGTCAAAAGCCTGCTGGGACGCGAAGTTTCTATCCTTGATGCTGCCGATATGGATCTTCTGCGTAAGCAAAAAAGCAAAGGTAGTGCAGCGCTGGTGATGAAGAATAAACTTAAACACACGATCAGAACCGGTAAAGGCAAAGATCCGGCGTTCTTCGGCGATCTTGAAGAAGAGCTCGCAAGACTGATACAAGAAGAGCGGGAAGGTCGGATCGAACAGGCTTTGTTTCTGGAACAGTTGGAATTGTTCGCACAGCGTGTCAGAGACAAAGATGCGAAGCCCAGCGAAATGGGGCTGAGTACCGCAACTGAGCGGGCAACGTTCAATTATCTGATAAAACAGGTTGCTGAAGCAGAAGCCCTGGCGTGGACGAAAGGATTATTCAATCATCCAGATATTGCAGCTGTCATGCGCTCTCCTATCTGGAAGAAACAAAGTGACATCCACAATGAGATCAAGAAAACGATACGTACAATTTTACGCGGTCTGGGGGGGTGGGACATGACCGTTGCACGTCAGCACACCAATGAGATATTCCAGATAATGCTGAACAACTGACAGTCGAGTCATTAACAATGCCCATTTTTCAATACGGCACCACGGTTATCGAGTGGGAGTTCAGGGTCGACTCAAGGCTCGCTCATCACTACGTAACCGTGGAACGTGGCCATAAGGTACTCCTTCGAGGACCGGATGTGTCGTTGCAGGAACAGCAAGAGTTGATAAGCTATCGCGCCCGATGGATCAAGCAACGTCTGGCTGAAGTCAACCGGCCATTGAAAGATGAGATCGTGACGGGTAGTCGCTTACCTTATCGTGGTAAAACGTTCTATTGTGAAGTCATTCCTTCGCCTGAGCTCACTGTACCCAATATTACGTTCAACCAAAGTCGATTCAAGGTGTTTTCACCCGAGGGCCATTTTGTAAGCCGTCGTCTTTTTAAACCTGCACTGGATGGTTTTTACAGGCAGAAAGCAAAAGAGAAGCTGCATGCGAGGATCCTTCACTGGCAACGAGAAACAGGTCTAACCGCAACGACGTGGAGAATTAAGCACTTCGATGCGCGATGGGCAAACTGCACGGAAAACAACGTACTTGAATTCCATCCCCGTTGTATGGAGTTTTCAAATCGCGTAATGGATTACATCATTATCCATGAGCTGTGTCATACCGTTGAGAAAAACCATGACAAACCATTCTGGTTACTCATAAAGAAATATTGCCCAGAATGGAAAGAGCTCCATGCTCAAGTTGAACATCCTGAAATGCAACTGTAATGCATCACATGGTTGGTGAATATCTACCCGTCAACAGAACTAACATAATCAATATCTATTATTCTTAAAGGGCTATATTGTTCATCTTTGTTCTCATATATTTCCCCCATTATTTTTGCATTGATTTTTAACACTGGAGTGCCCTCCAGTATTTCAATAGAGTATGGCTGCCGTGACAAAGATTCTTTAATCTTAAATGCTATTTTTTTATCTATTTTCCCCAGGATTTTATCCAGCATATTTTTACTGAAATCCAATGAAAGACAGAATACTCCACCATCGAATCCTTCGCTAATTGGGCCAACCTCCACTACAGCAGAGTATAAATGGTCATTGACCCTGGCAATAAATGGTAACCCCAAGGATTTGAAAGAAATAATATCTCCCAGCGGATATCCAAGCTTATGTAAAGCCAATCCGAAGTCAGGTTTGAAGTTGAGTAAACGTGGGTTTGAAAATGCCAGCGGCGATAGTATTTTTTTTAATTCATTGAGGTCGCAGCTCAAATCCTTAAGCTTCACGATAAAAACAGGTTCAGTCTTGTTTATATTAAAAATAGCCAACTGATGACCATTGCATAAAGCATAAACAGATGCTCTAATCTCCGGATGAATAGCATAGCTATAAGCTTGTTCAACATTGTTACCTGATAAAATATTTTCAAAGGGTCCTTTAGCATCTAAGACCCATTTATACTTATCGTCTATTATCAGTAAATAGTCAGGGATGGTTTTAATATTGTTCTTTTTTGTTCCAATATAAACATATGGATGAGGTAGCGCAAAACTTCTGATGATACGATGATTCCCAGAAATAGAATAACCCAAGGCTTTTAATAGCGGAGAAATCAACTCTTCCCTTACTGTATCCTCTTTAACCAATTTACTGTTTAATAATGAAAAATCAAAATCATGGAACATATAAACCCCGATAAGTACGTTCTTATCACATTAAGCTGATAAATAGGTTCTTTTAGCGGAACCAAAAACTAAGTCTCAACATCATCCTGCTTGTAGTTTGCCACAAGAGCGCGAACCAAATCATCCAGTATCCTGAATATGAGCTCGAATGTTTTGTTCAACTTAACGGCGCAGCCTAAATATCCATTTTTACGAGCGGTAAGTGGGGCGCTAAGGCGGCCCCCCGGTTTAACGTTCTCAGAATTGTGCGGTGTAATTCACGAATGCCAGCTTGTTGCCATCGAAGTCTCTGACGTAAGCGCAGTTGAAAGCTTCGCCGAAATGTGGATGCAGGCCTGGTGCTCTCTCGTCCCAGGCATAACGTAAGGAAACATCTGCTCTCCTTTATGGTATCAGGGGAGTGAAGATAGCCCGCCTAAATCACTCAGGCTTTGTTTTTCATTCATCTGCTTTATGAGCCCAGGCGGGCATTGCCGTCAGGTAACGTTTTGCCCGCTTCTGTGCTTCTTCCGGGCCGACTTTTTGCCAGGAATCAAGGAAGCTGGCTAAGCCTGATACCGCTTCTTCCCAGGGTTTAAGATTGCCGTTGCTGTCGCTGCAGTACGCGCAATATTTATCACTGGCACTGTGTGCATCGGGTGCCGACATCGGCATTGTAGTGGCACACTAAATTTGGCCACCTGATTAAAGGTGATATTCTCACCTCAACACAAAACAGGTGACTTAATGAACAAGAAAACTAAGCGTACTTTCACCCCTGAGTTCAGGCTGGAATGTGCACAGCTGATTGTTGATAAGGGCTACTCATATCGACAAGCCAGTGAAGCGATGAATGTCGGCTTTACCACCCTTGAGAGCTGGGTACGCCAGCTCAGGCGTGAGCGTCAGGGTATTACCCCCTCTGCGAAACCCATTACCCCAGAGCAGCAACGTATCCGCGAGCTGGAGAAGCAGGTTCGCCGCCTGGAGGAACAGAATACGATATTAAAAAAGCTACTGCGCTCTTGATGTCCGACTCGCTGAACGGTTCACGATAGTTGCCAGGCTGAGCGACAGTCACACAGTTGTCAGCCTTTGCTCTGCGCTGGAAATACACCGTAGCAGTTACCGGTACTGGCGAAAACGACGTGATACTGTCAATCCGGCGCAAGTCAGGTTGTACAGCGAAATACGCCGGGCATGGAACCAGAGTCGGGGCTCTGCGGGCGCGCGCATTCTGGCTGAAATGCTGACCCAAAACGGCCTCCCGATGAGCCGTTACCGTGCCGGGCGTCTGATGAAATATCTGAACCTGAGCAGTTGTCAGCCCGGAAAACATCAGTATAAAAATGCCCGTCAGGAGCATACCAGCCTCCCGAATCTGCTCGAGCGTCAGTTCGCTGTACCGGAGCCAGACCGGGTATGGTGTGGAGATATTACGTATATCTGGGCAGGGAATCGCTGGTGCTATCTGGCGGTTGTTATGGATCTTTTTGCCCGCAGGATTATCGGCTGGAGTCTGTCAGCGCATGCTGATACCACACTGATAAGCAGTGCTCTGCGGATGGCCTATGAGATGCGTGGCCAGCCGCGTGATGTCATGTTCCATAGCGACCAGGGAAGCCAGTATACAGGGCTGAAATATCAACAAGTTCTCTGGCGTTACAGGATAAAGCAAAGCGTCAGTCGGCGGGGAAACTGCTGGGATAACAGCCCAATGGAACGCTTCTTCCGTAGTCTGAAAACAGAATGGGTGCCGATGAATGGTTACGCAGGTAAGGACGAGGCCCGGCGACAAATCAGCGGTTATATTCTGAATTACTACAACAGTGTCAGGCCTCACCATTACAACGGAGGGCTGACGCCGGAAGAATCAGAGAACAGATATCGTTTTTACTGTAAAACCGTGGCCACTATTACTTGACCACTACAGGTGCCTGATTTTTTAGGGTGATCGAAGGGGGTGGCGAATAGTTGGTGTGCCATCTCCTTTTATCTTCTGCTACCGGGTAAACCACGTTTATTTAGATAGGGCAATTCGCCCGTCGTTGTTCCATTACTTCAATTGGTTCTGCACCTGTAAATTCATTTTTAAGTTTAAAAATAACAGATGCTCTCGAATTTCTTTTTGACTGAGATACTTCCTTGCTCCCTCACCACTTTCCGAGCATGATCGCACAATCCTCCACCCAGAACCCAACCCTCATGACCCGCGATCACACCCTCAAACACGCCATCTCCAAAATCACCCTCTGGCGGAAAGGCGATCAGCGCGCGCCACACAAGCCACTCCTCCTCCTTTACGTCCTCTCCCAATACCGCCAGGGTCACTCTCGCCTGTTCAACTACGGTCCAGAAATCCGCGAGCAACTACTGGATCTCCTTAACCGCTACGGCCCTCAGCGTCGCGATCAGCGCCCCGATATGCCGTTCTGGCGGTTAAAAGGCGATGGGTTCTGGGAATTACAAAACGCCGATCTCTGCTCAACCAGCGGCACCCGTCAGCCGCCACGAGCCGAACTCATCGAACACAACGTCTCAGGTGGTTTTGACGCCGGGAACTTCGCGCTACTGACTAAAAAACCTAACCTGATCGACACGCTGGCAAATCAGCTTCTTGAAACCCATTTCCCCGCCAGTATCCAGAACGATATCGCCGACGAGCTGGGTTTTGATATCCAGTACACCCTCAGCCAGCGAGATCCAAAGTTCCGCCAGATGGTGTTGCGCGCCTACAACTATCAGTGCGCCATTTGCGGTTTCAATATGCGGCACGACAACGCGCCCATCGCTCTCGAAGCGGCGCATATTCGCTGGAAACAACATCATGGCCCTTGTGAAGTGCCAAACGGATTAGCTCTTTGCGCTATCCACCACAAAGCTTTCGATCGCGGTTCAATCGGTCTGAATGAAAACATGCGGATCGTGATATCAGAAGCCGTGAACGGCACCAGCGCGGTTGTTCAACAACTGTTTTGGGATTACGCAGAAAAGGTCATTACCTTGCCGCAGAGTAAATCAAACTATCCAAATGAAAAATTTATTGAATGGCATCAGACGGAAGTATTTAAAAAGGCGTGACGATCATTATTACTGAGGGGGATATATTGTGATAAGTTTATTCTCTTATATAACCACAGAAAATAATTCCAATATCACCCAATAATCCCCTTATTAATTCCTATATTCAATTAGACTTTTATTTAATCACCTGATTAAATATACAGGTCATTAAACGCGGCACGGATGTGCGCCAACACACCCGCGCCGCTAACCACAGCCACTATTATGAAGGAATAGCAACCATGACTATCCGCAATTCTATTGCAGTTTCATATAAACCAGAAGTCTCTCCGGCAAATAACCGTCACGTTACCGTCAGTTATACAACCCGCGCCCCCGATTTCACTCGTGTTCCCGCATTAATAATGCGCGGCCAGTGGCTGGAAGCCGCAGGTTTTTCCACCGGAACCAAAGTTGACGTAAAAATCATGGACGGCTGTATTGTATTAACCGCCCAGCAGCCAGCCCCTGAAGAACCTGAACTATTAAAATCTCTGCGCCAGGTCTGCAAATTATCAACGCGCAAGCAAAAACAGGTACAAGACTTCATTGGCATCATTACCGGTAAACCCACAACGGCATAACTCTCACTGCTCCCGGTCATGTGCCGGGAGCTGCCATGTTTTAAAGCGTACCACTTATTTTCGTACATCACGCTTCCCACAACACTTCATCAGATCGTTAAACGCTAAACTCACGTCTCATCGCGTTCTGTTACATAAAATCAGTCGGTTAGTTCCAATACTGAGCGTAAAGTCAGCATTCTGACTGTCTTTCATACAGGGAATGGAAGGGATTGATATATGGATACAGTAGAGGAACTACAAGGAACGTATTTTTACAAAGGGATCTGTAATATTTCTTCGGGTGAACTTTTTTTCTGGATCTTACTCGACAAGATAGACGAGCAGTTTGGTGGAATTACCGACATCGTTGCGATGGCCTGTATTATCCTTGGGTTGCCACTATTGAAAACAAGAGGTAAGCCGTACGGCGCGACACCGGGAACATCAATTGCTTCAAAATATTTACGTCAGGTTCTGGATGTGTAGTTACCCGTAAGGTTGGCAACATTCACTAACGCTAGTATTAAAACACTAAAGCCAAAGTATGTGACAAATTTAAGTGCTTTCGTAGGTAAATGGGTCCCCGTTGTTGGCTGGTTTATGCTGGCGAGTGATCTCACTCAAATCGTTTATAAAACAGTTTCAACGTATAACACCCTTGTCAGAAAAGAAGATCAGATATGGTAACGGACAGCGAAGTATTACAATTTTTCAGAGATGAGTTGCCTGTTATGGGGACATTATCAGGGAAAATGATCCCGCTTCAGATTGATGATGCTTTACAGTCCTACGCCGAGTTTGACGATCTTTCTTTAGCGATTGATAAATTCGCTGCAAAATTCGATATCGATACCAGCGTTATTAATTTTAATTCTTACTATCCATGGAAAATAGAGTGGTTTTTCCGCAAATGGTTCAACAAGGCACCCGTTAAGCAAATATCAAAGCCTCTGACCGTTCAAATGTTTGCAGAATCGGCTAAGGCTGGCCGTTGGTTATATGATTAATTACAAGGAGTTTGAAAATGGCTGTACCGGTACATTTATGGCTCAAAGATGATGGAGGCGCCCTTATTCGTGGTTCCTCTGATGTAGCAAACAGGGAAGGGAGCATTGAGTTGCGCGGGTTGACTCATAACCTCAGCATTCCCACTGATGGCGCAACAGGTAAACTAACGGGTACTCGCAAACATGCCCCTTTCTTATTCGATAAAGACATAGATTCCTCATCTCCTTACCTTTACAAAGCTGTAGCGACGGGGCAAACGCTGCAAAGCGCCGAGCTGAAGTTTTACCGTATCAATGATGCTGGGCAGGAAGTAGAGTATTTCAATATTCTGCTTGAGGGTGTGAAAGTCGTTTCAGTTACGCCGGTTGTGCATGATACGCGAGTGGTGACGGGTACAGGTCACTTAGAAAGCGTACAGCTACGTTATGAAAAAATTACCTGGCTGTACAAAGACGGTAATATTCAGTTTACCGATGCCTGGAACGAACGCGCGACGGCATAATTAAGGAGGAGCGCTCGCTCCCTAATTTTACTGCGCTAACCCTCACAAATACCCACCCACACTCCCATGCTAACTCGAATTAGTTTACAATTACCCCATTACTTCCCCTATGGAAAATGAAGGGTTTATGGCCAAAACCGTTGAACAAGTCGCCAAAGCGCTGGATATCTCCATCACCACTGTGCGCCTGGTGCTGGGAGGCAAAGCCGATCAGTACCGCATTAGCGCCAAAACGCAGCAGCGTATTAACGATTACATCGCTGAAAATGGCCTGGTCGTTAACCACATCGCCCGCAGCCTGAAGCTGAACAAAACCGAAACCTTAGGGCTGGTGGTTCCGCGCTTATCGAACCTGTTTTTCTCCACCCTCGCGGAAAAGCTCGAATCCTGCTGCCGTCAGGCGGGTTATCAGTTGATGATCGCCTGCACCTACAGCGACAGCGAGCATGAGAAAAGCCTGGTGGAAGGCCTGCTGGCGCGCAACGTTGACGGGATGTTCGTGGTGCCCTCGACGCGGGAAACCCAGTTGCACCACCAGAAGGTAGCGCGCAAGCGTCCACTGGTGATCCTCGACCGCGACTTCGGAGAAGGCGAGACCTCGCTGGTAGTGAGCGATAACTACAACGGCAGCAAAAAGCTGGTGCAGGCCATGACCCAGGCGCTGGACGTGTCGCCGCTGTTCTTTATCGCGGGCGATACCCAACAGCCGTCGATCCAACGCCGTTTACAGGGTTACCTCAGCGAACTGCCCGCCGGGAAAGACTGGGTGCTCTCCGCGAACCACAACCGCCAGGAAGAGGGCAAACAGTTAATGCTCAACTTTCTCAGGCAGCACCGCGATCCGCCACAGGCATTTATCGCCTCGTCGCTGCCCATCCTTGAAGGGACGCTGAGCGGGTTACGCGAAGCCTACGGCTATATCCCGTCGGATATTTCTATCGGCACGTTCGATGAACACCAGATGCTCGGGTTCCTGCCCAATGCGGTATGGTCGATGCGCCAGGATGAAGATGCCTGGGCGCAGCATGCGTTTCACCTGATGCGCCAGAAACTCGACGGAGATACAACCGACGTCAAAATCACCGTGCCGATGACGTTGATTCACCGACCGCTGTCCGTGGAAAGTCGCAAGGGATAAAGAGAGGCCGGGCGACCGAAATGGCCGCCCGGAAAAGCAGTTAGATCAGTTCATTGGCGAAGCGCGTAGCCAGTTCCGCATCCAGCTCCGGCGGCAGGCCGCTAATCCCCACACCGGCAATCGCCAGGCCATCCACCCTCACCGGTACGCCGCCGGGCATCGCCAGCAAACGCGCATCGTGAAAGATCTCCAGCTTTAACGATCCCTGGCTGACTTCTTCCGCCAGCCGCGCCGTCGGGCGGCGAAAACGCAACGCGCTCCAGGCCTTGCGCTGCGCCAGTTGGCGGGGCAGAGCGGGGCAGCGGGCGTGAGCGCCAAAGGCTATCAGCTCGCCATCCGTTCCCACTACCGCAACAGCCAGCCCGGCGGTGTGTGGCTCCGCTTCCGTCTCCTTCAGGAAGCGCGCCAGCCGCTGGCAGACCGCGCTGTCGTCCAGGCGTGGGGATGCGCAGACCAGGCTATCGGGCATCGGCGATATACCCCTGTAACCGCTGATGCAGCGCGTCCAGCTCCTCGCGCTGCGTCGCCGTCAGCGCCACAAACGGCTCGCGGGTTGGCCCGGTGTCCACCACGCCTTTGCCCGCCAGGTATTTCGCTGACTGGAATACGCCGCGCGCGACCAGGTTCTCCACTACCTCGTTAATCTGCTGCTGCAAACGCTGCGCTTTCGGGATGTCCCCTTGCTGGAACGCGTTACGCAGCGCAAGGAACAGCTCCGGTTGCAGGTTCACCGTGGTGCCGACGGTGGCGGTGGCCCCGGCGGAGAGGCTGGACAGGAAAATCTCGTCGAAGCCGTTAAAGAACACCTTATCCGGGTAACGGGCAATCATCCGCTCCAGCGAGTAGAGGTTATGCGAGGTGTGCTTAACGCCCAGCACCTGCTCGTCGCCCAGCAGCGCCTCGGCGGTCAGGCTGTCCAGTTCCACGCCGGTAAACTGCGGGATGTTATACAGGATCACCGGAATAGAGATGGCGTCCAGCCCCCGCCGGTAGTAGGCGATAATCTCCTCGCGGCTGTATTTATAGTAGTAGGGCGGCACCAGCGATACCGCGCTGGCCCCGTCCTGTTCGGCGCTTTTCGCCAGCTCGACGGCGTCCTGGGTGCGCGGCGTGCCGACATGGGCGATCACCGGCACCTTACCCGCCGCCGCGCTCACCAGCGTCGACAGCACCTGTTTGCGCTCGTCGAAGCGCAGCAGCGGCCCCTCCCCGGAGGAGCCGCAGCAGTAAAAGCCTTCCACGCCGCGCGCCAGTTGCGCATGGGCCAGCGTCTCCAGCGCCGCGTAGTTGACGGATTCATCGGCGTGCATCGGCGTGATCACTGCCGAGATAATGCCGCGAAACGCCTGCCATTTTTCACTTACCATGCCGTCCAGCCTCCATCCACCGTTACGGTGGAGCCTGTCATATAGATTGATGCGTCGGAAAGCAGGAACACCACCGCGCCGTTGTACTCGTGGGGTTGCGCCATGCGGCCAATCGGAATGCGATCGGTGTAGTTTTTCTGGAAGCGCGGGTCCTGGTCGCTGCGCTCCACGCCGGAAAGCGTCAGGGTATTGACGCGAATGCCGTCGCGGCCCCAGTAAGTGGCGCAGTAACGGGTGAAGTTATACAGCCCGGACTTGGCCGCCGCGTAGGCCACCGGTTTGACGAACGGAATGCCGGTGTCCTCTTTTTTATAGCTGTAGATGTCCTGCACCGGAGAGACCACCCCGTAGATCGAACCGACGTTGATGATCGAGCCGCCTTTCCCGGCCTGGCGCATCCGCTTGCCAACTTGCTGGGTCATCAGGAAGGTGCCGACCAGGTTCACTTCCACCACGTCGCGGAACACCTCTTCCGGGAAGTCCTCGAACGGGCCGGAGACTTCCGGCGGCGCGCTTGGCTGGGTATCAACACCCGCGTTATTGACCAGCCCGTCCGGCACGCCCCATTTGGCTTCAATCTTATCCAGCACCTGGTTAATGCTGGCCTTGTCGGTAATGTTGATCTCGGCGCACAGCAGACGGTCCGAATCTTTGATCGCCCCCAGCACGCGGTCCACGCGCGCGGCGTCAACGTGAGTCGCCAGCGCCGCCACCTTCGCGCCGCGCGCGTGCAGCGTCTTCACGTACTGCGCGCCAAGCTGCCCCAGGCCGCCGGTGACGATGATGATCTTGTCTTTTACCGAGAATAAGCTGTCTTCCATTGTTCTTTCCCCATCAATACGTTGTTAGATTTTGTGTGTGGCGAGGTAGTCACGATCGAGAATGATGCCGTGGCCCGGACGGTCACTCGGCACGTAGTAGCCGTCCTTCTCTTCGCCCGCTTCGGCGATGATGCGCAGATCCTTCCAGCGCCCGCCGTCGGTCATTTCGGCGTACGAGATATTCGGCACGGTGGCCAGCAGGCTGGCGCTCAGCTCCATGACAAAGTGCGGGGTCATCGGCAGGTTGTGGGCGCGGGCGACGGCAGCAATGTCGAGATAGCCGGTAATGCCGCCCACCCGGCCCAGATCCGCCTGCACGTAATCTGCGCAGCCACTCTCAATATATTGCGTGAACTGGTTTACGTTATAGACATTTTCGCCCAGCGCGATCGGCGTGGTGCTGCGTTCGCGCAGTTTGAGGTGGCCGGTAATGTCGTCGGACGGCAGCGGCTCCTCAATCCACAACAGGTTCAGCGGCTCGAACAGTTTGAAGGCGCGCAATGCCTGCGGGAAATTCCAGCCCTGGTTGGCGTCCACCGCCAGCGGGAAGCCCGGCACCGCTTCCTGGATTTTACGCAGGCGTTCGACGTCTTCTTCCAGCGTCGGTTTGCCGACTTTTACTTTTGCCGCCAGATAGCCGGTGCTTTTCCAGCGTTTCACCTGGTCGATCACTTCGTCGATGGAGAGATGCAGGTTGATGCCGCTGCCGTACAGCGGAACGCGGTCGCGCACCTTGCCGATGATGTCAACAATCGGCGCGTTCAGGGTTTTACCGAGCAAGTCCCAGTAGGCGATATCCAGCGCTGCGAGGGCATGGGTGGTCACGCCCGCGCCGCCCACATCGTGAATGTATTTATACGAACGGTGCCACAGCCCGCGCGGCGACAGCGGCTGGCCGATGACATCCGGAATAATTTCAGCAATCAGCGCGGAGATGGTTTTACCGCACCAGCCGGAGGTGTGGCTGAAGCCTGTGCCGACGTGGCCGTTAGAGCCGTAGACATCGACAATCGCCACTTCGATATCGGTGACGTGGTGGATCTGGTCGCCCCACGGGCCTTCCGGTAGCGGAACGCGGGCGGTCATCAGTTCGATATTTTCGATTACGGGCATTTTGGTGCTGTTCATTATGGTCATCCTTCTTTCAGGACCGTGGCCGCCCTGCGGCGCACGGTCGGGAGCGCGTTAGTTTTTCGAGGTTGAAACCGGGGACTGTTGCCCCTGCAACGTGATTTCCGGGCTATCGGTATGCGGCTGGTCGTGCTCATCGCCCACCGAATGCCCGAACACTTCCGGCAGCAGGAAAATCGAGGCGAGGAAGGCGCAGAACGGCGCGATGGCGATAATCAGCGACGCCAGCGGTACGCCGAGCTTTTCAAACAGCGGCGGGAACACCAGGGTGGTGACGAACGCGGTCACCTTCACGATGGTGTAGCCGATGCCGGAAGCCACGCCGCGATAGCGCGGTTTCGCCACCAGCGAGATCACCGTCATACCGCTTTCTGAATCCCAGTAGTGGCCCCAGAGCATCAGCGCCGCACCGAAGGTGATAAACCCGAAGCTGCTGGTGTAAACCCCCCACGACGAAATCGAAATCCCGATAGTGACCAGCAGGAAGCCGTACTTGCTCAGCCCCTTGTGACCAAGTTTTGGCAGCAGCAGCGGGCCGACGAACGCCGACAGTGCGGCGATGCAGTTCACCGCCAACAGGGCGAGGTTGTTCTGGATCTGCCCGGAGATGCCGACGGTGACGAGGATCAGCGGCAGGTAGAACGAAAACGCATAGTTTTCAAAAGACTGTACCGCACAGGAGAACCAACCGAACAGGGTGGTGCGGCGGGTGAACGGGCGGCGGAACAGGTCGTGCAACGTCTCTTTCAGCGTCGGGTGAGGGATCTGCACGTTCTCGTTGGGCAGGATATCGTCCAGCAGCTTGCCGTCCTGCTCGCCGTAGTATTCGCGGGACGCCTTTTTCGCGTCGATGAAACGGCCACGCTCCACGAACCAGGCCGGGGTTTCCGGCAGTTCGCGGCGCATAAACAGCAGCAGGCACGCCGGGATTGCCGGGACAGCCAGCACGATACGCCAGATCAGATCCGGGTGAACGTCGAGCGCCACCAGGCTGGTAACCAGCAGGATCGCGGCGATAATCCCCAGCGCGAACATAAATTGCCAGCGGTTGGCCATGACCTCGCGTTTGCCTTTCGGCATCACTTCCATGATGTAGGTAAAGCCGTTGGCGACGTCTGCGCCCACCGGGATCCCGGCGAGGCAGCGGATAATTGCCAACCAGTACATATCCGGCGCCAGGCCCTGCAACACCGCGAAAATCGCGAACAAGATCATCGACCACAGGAAGATAGTGCGGCGGCCTAATTTATCGGTCAGCCAGCCGCCGAGCAGGGCACCGATCACCGCGCCCAACTGGGTCCCGGCGGCGGTAAAGCCGAGCAGCCAGGCGCTCGGCTCATAAATATCTTTCAGGGCGAACAGAATATAGGCCATGGAATAGATATCCCATGACTCGATTAATAAAGCGGTGATCATCAGCCAGCCCGCTTTGGTACTGCCCGGGGCTTCCTGAGAATCGAGGCGTCTTTTGGCCTTCTGGATAATGAATTCAATATGTTGCTGCTGGTACATAAAATCCTCTCTTATCCGGGCGGCAAGATTGCACGCCCGAACAGAAACCTGTCGATCCGCACCTGTGTTAAGGCGTCAGAGAAACGGGATGTTTGTCAGGATCGCTAACAACGTAAAAATCACATAAGCGAGTCAGTGTTACTGCACGAGCTGGTGGGCATCGCCTGCCAGATAAACCTGGATGTTTTGCGTCAGCGCCTGGGCGACAAAGGCCGTCAGCACCTCTGGCAACAGCGCCTCGTCGACATAGGCCAGGCTCAGGTGGTTACTCTGGTGGCCCGCCATTAAGTCGTCGCGGGTCACGCCGTCGAGCACCGCATTCAGCAGCGGCCATTGGTAGTTGGTGGACTTGCGGCGGCGCTCGAATTCCGCTTCCGGCAGTTCCACCGCCGTACCGGTGCCGACGTGCAGGATCACCCGGGTGCCTTCATAGTGGGCGCGTGCCCAGATAAAGCGCCCGGCCTTGCCCTGGCCGGCGATGGTGGAACCGCCGTAGGGGAAGAACATCGGCGGCTGGCGGTAGCCGGTCGCGCCCGCAATGCCGCCTTTGAGATGGGCGAACGGGACGGCGCCGGAAATCTCCAGATCCCAGTAGAACGTGCCGTTGTAGTCGCTGCCCCAGCGGATATCGTGAAGGGTGGTTTCGCTTTCCAGACCCAGCGCGCCAAGCAGTTTCGCCAGCATCACCTGCGGGATGGCGCTGCCCATGTCCACTTCGTTGATGCACGGGATCGGCGCGTCGGGGCAGATGATCTCGCCCTGCTCATCCGGGATCGGGAAGCGCTCGCCGTTACCAATCGCCCCTTCGGCGAAATCGGACGCGGCGCAGCTGTCCTTCAGCCCCTGCTGATACTGCACGCCCACTGCCGACAGCCCGAAGCGCTTCACGAAACGCGCCATGGCAATCATCATTGCGCACTGTTCCAGCACCTGCTCGCGGGTGAGTTCTTCGGCGCTGTGGGTGCCAAAGTTAAAGCGCATCCCCCGGGTTTCATACCAGTCGAGGCAGGCCTCGCGCAGCGCCTGCGGCACGTTGTTCATCTCCACCAGCAGCGCCGACTGCGACAGCGACTCCACCGGGATGCCCACGTCGATCATGGCTTTCTGCGGGAAGACGCCGTTGATCATCCCCATGCAGAAGGTGTCGAACAGGCCGACGATTGCTTTATGTTTGAGGATCGACTGGCCCACCTTCACGCCAATCTGTCCGGCTTCGCTGGCCAGCAGCGGCGCGCTGGCCGGGACCGGGCGCAGGTAGCTGAGCTTGTGGCTGAGATGGCCGTCGCGCAACCAGGTCTCCAGCCCACGCATAAATTTTTCGTCGTCGAAGGTTTCTGACCACAGGCGAGAGTAGTTGCGCTCAAGGCTGGTCAGGCTGCCCGCCATGCACAGCATGCCGACCAGGCCCGGCCAGGTGCCGTCGAAGTTAGCGAGCAGCAGGATCGGCCCGCGATGATGCACCAGCGACGGGGCGATATGGTGGGAATATTGCCAGGCGGTGAGCAGCACAATTACCGGCGCGTCCGGGTCGATATGGGCGAACAGATCGCTGCCTTCTTTCTGGCTGCTGATAAAACCGTGACCGCGGCTTTCATTCACCGGATGGGCGCGCCGCATGCGGTAATCCAACTTTTCCAGTGCCGCTTCAAGGCGCTGCTCAAAGGATTTTTGCGTCGGCCAGCAGGTGACGTTCGCCGGTTCGCGTAGGTCCGCATTGGTCACCATAAGGACTTCACCGGCTTGCGGCGTGATGATTTCTTGTTCCGCAGGTAGGGTTAAATTCAACATCGGAATGGCTCCTGTAGGGGTAGTCCAGCGTAGTGCTTAACGGCGCAAAACCCGGACTGAACCGACGTTTTCCCGCGCTAAGCCTCGATATTCCTGGTTAACTCTCACGGCTAACTCGAATTAGCAAATTAGGATAAAAAAAAGCCACTCTCAAATTTTTTGCCGAGGTTTTGTGATGACCATCAAGAATGTATTTTTATATTATTGATTTATTAAGTGTATTTTTATTTTGGCTGAATTTTACGGAGACAGACCGCCTTATGGTCGCTAAACAGGTGCTTGCCGGGCCAGGAAAACGCGACGGCATAAAGAATTTTGAAATACATAAAATATTTTTTATATAACCGCATGAATATAAATGATTATATCAGGAGTTATTCACCGCTTATTGGCTGTGGTAGCACCGTGCGGGATGATTATTTAACCGATCCTGCTCACACTCTTCGCCGATCAACATTGAGAATATCCGTTGATTGCTATAATTAGCTAATTCGAGTTAGCTTGTGGGCGATTTTACCCGTCGCTATCGCCAGCCAGGCGCAGACCAATAACACAATAACAATCGCGGACAGAGGATTTAATGATGACTATGCTTACCTCGCCAGACATAACTTCTGTGAAAGACGAGCAGCTTGCTCTGCCGGCACAGGAAAGAAAAAAGCTGATCACCGTGCTGGGGTCCGGTTTATCCGGCACCACCATCGAGTTCTACGACTTCTTTATCTACGGCACCGCGGCGGCGCTGGTGTTTCCGTCGCTTTTTTTCCCCAATCTGTCGCCGCTGATGGCGCTGCTGGTGTCGTTCCTGACGCTGTCGATTACCTTTGTC
Source organism: Atlantibacter sp. (assembly GCF_032062175.1). Classification (NCBI taxonomy): domain Bacteria; kingdom Pseudomonadati; phylum Pseudomonadota; class Gammaproteobacteria; order Enterobacterales; family Enterobacteriaceae; genus Atlantibacter; species Atlantibacter sp. Next base: position 96,073 of record NZ_DAMBQK010000011.1, on the reverse strand, counting down.
AGCCGCCCGATTGGTGCCATCGTGTTTGGTCACTATGGCGATAAGATTGGCCGTAAAAAATCGCTGGTGCTGTCGCTGATGATCATGGGGATTTCCACCTTCCTGATTGGCCTGATCCCGAGTTACGACACCATCGGCAACGCCGCGCCGCTGATCCTGATTTTCCTGCGCCTGTGCCAGGGCTTCGCCATTGGCGGGGAGTGGGGCGGAGCGACCACGCTTATCACTGAATACGCGCCGCGCAACCGTCGTGGATTCTTCGGCACTTTTGTGCAACTGGGCAACGTGCTGGGACTGTTTATCGCTACCGCCGTCTTTGCGCTGGTGGTGATGCTGCCGGAAGACGATTTAATGTCCTGGGGCTGGCGCGTGCCGTTCCTGCTGAGCATCGCGTTGCTGTTCGTCGGCATGTTTATCCGCTCGCGTATTGAAGAAACGCCGGTGTTCAAAGAAAACCAGAAACAGCGCCAGAACGCGCCAAAAGCTGCTGAACAGAAGTTTCCCATTCTGACGGTACTGAAGCATCACCGCCGGGCGGTATTCCTGGCGATGGGTATGCGCATGGGCGAGATCGTGCTGGGTTGGCTGACGGTGGCGTTCTTTATGTCTTACGTCACCCGCGAGCTTAACTTCACCCGCGAAACGGCGCTCAACGGCCTGTTGCTGGCGAGCTTCGTCGGCATCTTCACCTTCCCGTTCTTCGGCTGGCTGTCTGATAAAATCGGCCGCCGCCCGGTTTATCTCGCCGGTGCCACCATTACGTTGATTTTCGCTTTCCCGCTGTTCTGGATGATTGATTCCGGCTCGGTGAAGATGTTTATGTTCGCCACCACCTTCTGCTATTCAGTCGGGCTGGGAATGATGTTCAGCGTCCAGCCGGCTTTTTTCTCGGAACTGTTTGATACCAGCGTGCGTTATACCGGCGTGTCGCTCGGCTTCCAGTTGGCGAATATCGTCGGCGGGCTGACTCCGATGATTGGTACGCTGCTGATTGCCTGGTCCGGCGGGCAGTCGTGGCCGATTTCGCTGTTCCTGGCCTGTATGGCGCTGATTACTATCGCGTGCGTGTGCGTGACCAGGGAAAGTTATAACGATGAGTTAAATGAAGTGAAATAAGCATGTAGTCAGGCTCCCCTCCGCCAGAGGGGAGCTTTTGGTGTGGCACACCTACCACCCTCCTGCGCCCTGCATCCAACCCGGCACCTGCGACAGCAGCCACAGCACCAGCCCAATACAGCCGCCCACCAGCGTCCCGTTGATGCGAATAAACTGCAAATCTTTACCGATGTTCAGCTCAATCTGGCGCGACATGTCGCGCGCGTCCCAGCTTTTCACCGTGTCGCTGATGTGACGGGTTAAAAACGCGGCGAAGTCCGGCGCAACGCGGGTCGCGGCCTGTTCCATATGTTCGTTGAGCGAGTTGCGCAGCGCGTTGTCCGCCACCAGCGTTTCGCCAAACCACTGCCCGGCCTCGGCGATGCGTCGCTGAATGCGTGAATCCTCTGACTGCATATCCGCCTTCAGCCACTGGCGCAGGTCGCCCCACAGTTCGCCGAGATAGCGGTTAAACGCGTCATCATTCTTCAGGTAGCGCTTGATGTTATTGGCTTTCTCAGCCATCTCCGGGTCGCTTTTGAGATTGTCGATAAGCTTCAGCGTGGCGCGATCGAAGGCTTTGCGGATCTGATGCCCGCGATCCTCGCTGATATCATCCAGCAGTGAATTCACCGCATCGGACACCAGCTCCGCGCTGTGCTCGCCTAACCACTCGGTGGGTAAAATTTTGGCTTTCAGCGGATGCTCCGTCTCCAGCCAGTGGACAATCTGCCGGGCAATAAAATCACGGGTTTTGTCGCGCTGGAGCAGGGCGATCAGCTGCGTAATCAGCGAATCCAGCAGCTGTTGGTGGCGATCGTTTTTGGTCATGCTTTCCAGCATCAAAGCGCTGGTACCGGTGAGGTCGACTTTATCTATCGCCTTATGCACGGCACGGCGAAGCAGGCCCTGGATCCGCGAGTCGTCGGTCAGTTCCAGGAAGCCGCTCATCCCCTGGATCAGATACCCGCCGACCCGCTGGGCATTCTCCGGCTGGCTGAACCATTTACCGATCAGCATCGCGGGTTCATGGCGATGAATAAGCGTAACCAGCGACTGAGTATCAAGGAATTTCTCTTCGACAAAGCGCCCGAGGTTTTCGCCAATCCGGTCTTTATTGCGCGGGATAATCGCGGTATGCCGCGAGATAAACGGCAGCGGCACGCGGCGAAACAGCGCTACTACGGCGAACCAGTCGGCCAGCGCACCGACCATCGCCGCCTCAGAAATGGCTTTTAGCCCGCTCACCCACGGGCTGGGCGGCAGGAACAGGGTGGTGACAAAGATTGCTGCGGCAGTCAGCAGCAGCGACAGCGCCAGCAGCTTGGCGCGCTTGAGTTCAGCTAATTTTTCCATCAGGTAAGCATAGAGGCGATGCGCGGGATGGGGTAGGGGAAAAGGTTTAAACAGTGGGCTGGCAAATTGATAGAAATATATAGCTACGGTAGTGCCACCTGCGAAGAAAGTGATCAGGGTCTAATTTGTCAGATATATTCCTGCAATCAATCATTCTTTTTTACTCGTCAGACGTAGCATTTAATAAAGGTTTTGATTAATTGAATGTTTTACTAAAATCATTAATAGCTCTAACCCTCAGTAGAATGTTACTAAAAATTTAATTTATAAGATTATGGCCGAGACCTCATATTTTTAATTAACAGAAGATTAGTGTTCTCATCAGGAATGTAAAACCAAAGGAATGGTAGATGGATACTGTTGAAGAACTAAATGGTACTTATTTCTATGCCGGGAGATCTAATCTCACCGCGAGCGAATTACTATTTATAATTTTTTGTGAAAAAACTGCGGAGCATTTTGGGATTGAAGATGTTGGAGCTTTAGCCGCGCTTCTGGGAGGGATAAACAATCAAACAACGCGGACAAAACCGCGCGATGCGATTGAAGGTACATCGATAATTTCTAAGAAGGTCAGAAAATTTTTTGGAAATAAAATGTTTCCTTTTGGTATAAAATTACCTACCTGGATTGGCGGTTACACACCATGGACAGTGAAAAGAAAAATGGTAAGAAAAATTGGTACCTTTGTTGGTCGCACTATTCCACTTATAGGTGAGGTGATTTTACTGGGTGATGTATTTAAAATTACATATTCCTCTATTCGTGATTATAACCGAATTGTCAGGGGTGGCGATAAAATATGGTAAATAATATTGAAATGCGCGTTATTGCATTGGTTACTCGCTATAGCGGTGTGTATATATTCAGGAAAAAGAAATATGATGACTATACAGCATTTTCAAGTCTCCATTTCGATGTAAAGCTTGATGTCGATGAAGCGGAAGAATTAATGGAAGAGTTTTTCTCAGAGTTTGATGTAGAGCGGGAAAAATTCAATATTGAAACCTACTATCCCGATGTGCCGATTTCGTGGAATCCATTTAAGAAGCAAATAATCGATGTGCCAGATTTTACCATTGGTATGTTAATAGAATCTGCAAGGGCAGGAAAATGGTTATATAATTAATCACCAGCAAGGAGCATAAATCATGGCTGTACCAGTACATTTATTTTTAACCGATGATGGCGGGGCTATTATCCGTGGTTCTTCAGATGTTGCAGGACGAGAAGGCAGTATTGAATTACGCACTGTACACCATAACTTAACTATTCCCACCGATTCTGCAACAGGGAAAGTGACTGGAACCAGGCAACATGGTCCTTTTCAGTTTTCAAAAGATATAGATAGTGCTTCACCTTATCTTTATAAAGCAGCGGCTACAGGGCAAATTTTAAAAAGCGCAGAGATTAGGTGGTACAACATTAATGATGCTGGTCAGGAAGTGGAATATTTTAGAATCACGATGGAAGCTGTAAAAGTGATATCAATCAGTCCACTCATGCACGATACGCGAGGTTGTCCTGGTACTGGACATTTAGAGGATGTCGCGCTTAGTTACGAGAAAATTACCTGGTTGTATAAAGATGGCAATCTCACCTTCACGGATGCGTGGAATGAACGTCCAACAGCCTGATGATGGGGGCTTGTTGCCCCCATCCCTCGCCTGGAAAATATATTCATAATCTGGATAACGGCCGGGCAGGTTTTATTTCTTTTCATTTCTGTACTCTCTCAGTTTCCCCAACGCAAAACCCCCAAACCCCAACCCCCATCACACCCAAACGGTTAAATTTTGACCATAATAACCGTGGGGTTTCACACCACACGCAAAAGGAGGTTGTATGTCCAGAACGATCTTAGTCCCTATCGATATCTCTGAGATGCAGCTGACGACGCAGGTTATTCCCCATGTTCAGGAATATGCCGGGCGGGAGGTTGCGATGATCCACTTTCTGGCCGTGATCCCGGACCATAGTTATTTTGCCGCCTATGGCCTGGAATACACCACCATCGCGCCGGAACGCTCGCAGCGGGAAGCCAATGCGCTGGAAACGCTCAATGAGTTGATCGCCCAGTTCAAACTGCCGGAGGGCCGCGTTAAAACCCACGTGTGTAGCGGCGCGCCGAAGGATCATATCCTGCGGGTGGCGGATCAGATCAACGCCGATCTGATTATCCTCGCCTCGCACCGGCCCAGCATGAGTACGTATCTGTTAGGCTCTAATGCCGCAGCGGTGGTGCGGCATGCCAAATGCTCGGTGCTGGTGGTTCGCTAATCGATCAAGCCCACTGCGGTGGGCTTTTTACCGGCGGTCTAATCCCATTGCGCTTACCGGATCGAACAGCGACAGGCTTTCGATTTGCTCCAGCAAAATCACTTTGCGAAACGACAGCGCAGACTTCGGCTCCGTGGTCAGCGTGATCTCGTGCTCTGCGTACCAGGCGCTGTAGTTGTGCTCCACCACAAATTCCCCGTTTTCCCGGGAGCGGTAACCGCTCAGGAACGGGATCAGTACGATATTGTTGCCCGGACTGCTGCTGTCGAATGACGCGGTGTGCACCATCCCGACGTACACGCGCTGCGATTTGAGCATCACAAACGCCAGTTCGCCTTCTTCCATGCACTGATACAGCAAACCCTCCAGCCCGTTGGCGCGGGTTAGCTGCTTGTAGAGCGAGCGGCGGCCACCGCTGTCGAGCCGCGCGCTGCGCGCCCAGTTGGAGCGATACAGGCAAAACAGCACCGCAAAACTCAGCATGATCACCACCGGCGCCTGAATGCCCAGAAAGCTCCAGTTAATAAACTCCATCTGGTAGCGGTGTGCTTCCGTGCCGAAATACTGCGGCAGTTCGTTCATCGTCAACGAAGCCAGCAGCAAAATCAGCCACACGGCGGCGGTGGCAATCAGCCCCTGCAACACGAAGATGCAGCCGTACAGCGCCACCAGGAAGTAAACATCCCAGCCGAAGGTGCGTTTGTATTTCAGGCGCGTGGACAGGTCGCGGCTGGCGTACCAGTAGCCGCAAACCATCAGCACCATAAAGATCGCGGTTCCCATCTCAGGCCCGCTTTAGCGTTTCAACGTGGCGTTCAAAGTCCTGTTGAACCTGGACGCAGTGGATGTTCACCATGGCGTTGCCGTCGCCATCAATAATGATACGTTCACCGTCATCGATGGCATCCTGGACGTCACCCTGGCTGATGACTTGCAGAAGTTTTTCGGGGCTTGAGAATAGAGATGGCAGCAGTTTCATGAATTTTCCTCCTGGCTACAGTGTAGAAAGTTTGCACGAAAGCCGCGGTGGATGTTTCCGAAACCCGCGCTACGCCAGCGCCGCCTCGCGCGCTCTGACCCGTTTTAACAGCCCCGCCAGGAAGAAAACCACAATCACGCCCGCCACTACCGACAGGGTGTGAAACGCCAGCCGTCCGCCCGCGTGGAAGTAGATCCAGCGCGCTGCCTCCACCGCCGCTGCGCTGGTGCTCAGCACCACAATATTCAGCGATGCGGAAACTGTGCCTTTCGGCAAGTCGTTGGAAAACAGGGTGAAGCGGTACAGCGTCGGGAAAATCAGCCCGATCCCGAAGGCGTAAAAGCTGGTGCCGAGTACCGACCACAGCCAGACGTGCGGGAACAGGATATTGCCGACGATCATCAGCGCCAGCCCGGTGAGTTGGATCGGGATCGCGCTCCACATAAAGCGCGGCGTGGTAGGGTCTTTAATAAATTTCACCACCAGCATATTGGCGACGATCACCGCACCAAAAATCGGCACCTGAGTCCAGGCGTACTGCGAAGTGCTCAGCCCGCCGTCGTCGATCAGAATCACCGGCGAGACCGCCACCCAGGTCATCAGCGGGATATAGCTTAAGGACAGCGTAGCCGCGCCGGTCAGGAAGATGCGGTTGCGAAACACGTTCTTAAAATCCTGCCATACGCTTGCTACGCGAAACGGCGCGCCGCGTTCTTTTATGGTCTCTGGCATGCTGAACAACAGGCCTAGCCAGGCGATGAACCCCATCACCGCAATCACGCCAAACAGCACTTTCCAGTGGACAAACTGCATCAGCGCCGCGCCGGACAGCGGGCCAACTACCGGGGCCACCAGCACTACCGAGGTGATAATCGCCATCAACTTAATGGATTTGGTTTGGCCGTAGGCTTCCTGCACCGTCACATAACCCACGGTGGCGATAAAACAGATGCTGGTGCCCTGAATAAAGCGCGCCGCGAGAAACTGTTCCATCGAGGAGGTGAACAGCGTGGCGGTACAGGCAAGGGTGAAGATCAGCGCGCCGGTAAGCAGCACCGGGCGGCGGCCAATCCGGTCCGACAGCGGCCCGAGCAGCCACTGCAATGCCATGCCGCCCGCCATATACAGGCTGACAGACGCCGGAGCCAGGCTGACGTCGGCGTTAAATTCCCGCACCACGTGGATGATCCCCGGTTGGATCATATCGGTGGTGAGATAGGCGGCGAAATCATACAAAATGAGCGCCATCGGGAAGAATAGCGAGCTGGCGTGCCGGGTCCAAAACGCGGAATTCCATTGCATACTGTCTTTCTCCTTGCTGACGGATCCTCGCTACAGTGTAGCCATAAGCAAATTGTTGTATATTGTAAACCCTATGCTGTCTGTCTTATGACAATACAAAAGGATACATAACGTGAATCTGCCGGATACCTCAAGTGCCAAACCACTGTATAAGCAGCTTGAAGAAGCCCTGAAAGAGGCGATCTTAAGTGGCGAGTACCAGCCGGGGCAGCAGATCCCCACCGAAAATGATCTCAGCGCCAGCTGGCAGGTCAGCCGCGTGACGGTGCGTAAAGCGCTGGATGCCCTGACCCGGGAAAACTTTCTGACCCGCGTATCGGGCAAAGGCACATTCGTTTCCGGCGAGAAGTTCCAGCGCAGCATGACCGGCATTATGAGCTTCAGCGAGCTGTGCCGCTCCCAGGGCCGCCGCCCCGGTTCGCGCACCATCAAATCGGTGTTTGAAGATTGCGATGAAGATACCCGCGCCAAACTGAACATCTCCAACGGGGAAAAAGCGGTGGTCATTGAGCGTATTCGCTATGCCGACGATGTACCCGTCTCGCTGGAAACCGTGTGGTTTCCCCCGCAGTTCGCCGCTTTGCTGAATGAAGATCTTAACAGCCACTCCCTGTACGACACCCTGCGCGACAAACATGGCCTGTGGTTTACCCACTCCAGCAAAACCATCGAACTGGTGTACGCCAGTTTTGAAGTGGCCCACTACCTCGGCGTCGCCAACCGTTATCCGCTGATCTCAATCAAAAGTGAGATGATTGATAACAAAGGCGAAATGTCCTGCATTTCTCATCAGTTGATCGTCGGCGACAAACTGCGTTTTACCGTCTGACCGCGATTTTTAGCCGTTGATCATCACTCCGTTACAGCGTAAATCGGGATCTGCATCGCGGATCCCGATTTTTTTGTAGGGGCCCTCGTTGATCTAAATGTATGGCAATGTTATATATTCATAACAATACATTTAGATACATTGAGTGGCGCGCGGCTGTCACGCGGTTAACGTCAGAAACGACCCAAGGGGAAAAGTGATGAGTATTAAAGAAATCATTAGCGGCATCGTTGAAAGCAAAGCAGAAAAGGGCGGGATCACGCACGTGTACTACGTTGCCTGCGGCGGCTCGTATGCGGCGTTTTACCCGGCGAAAGCCTTCCTGGAAAAAGAAGCCACTAAAGTCACCGTCGGATTGTACAACAGCGGCGAATTTATCAATAACCCGCCGGTGGCGCTGGGCGAAAACGCGGTTGTGGTAGTGGCGTCTCACAAAGGCAACACCCCGGAAACCATCAACGCGGCAGAGCTGGCCCAAAGCCGTGGCGTGCCGGTTATCGGCCTGACCTGGGTGACCGACTCCCCGCTGGTGGCCCACTGCGATTTTGTAGAAACCTACAGCTTTGGTGACGGCAAAGACATCGCCGAAGAGAAAACCCTTAAGGGCCTGCTCACTGCGGTAGAAATCCTCAACCAGACCGAAGGCTACGCCCATTACGACGATTTCCAGGACGGCCTGAGCAAAATCAACCGCATCGTGTACCGCGCGTGGGATCATTTGCAGAACCGCGCCCAGGCGTTCGCCCAGGAATATAAAGACGACAAAGTTATCTACACCATGGCGAGCGGTGCGGGTTACGGCGCGGCTTATTTGCAGAGCATCTGTATCTTTATGGAAATGCAGTGGATCCACTCTGCCTGCATCCACAGCGGCGAGTTCTTCCACGGCCCGTTTGAAATTACCGATGCCAACACGCCGTTCTTCTTCCAGTTCTCCGAAGGCAGCACCCGCGCGGTGGATGAGCGCGCCCTGAACTTCCTGAAAAAATATGGCCGCCGCATCGAAGTGGTGGATGCCAAAGAGCTGGGCCTCTCCACCATCAAACCGACGGTGATCGATTACTTCAACCATTCCTTGTTCAACAACGTTTACCCGGTTTATAACCGTGCGCTGGCCGACATTCGCCAGCATCCGTTAACGACCCGCCGCTATATGTGGAAGGTTGAATATTAATCACGCCAGGATTTGACGCAGGGGCAGGGACGCCCGATTTATCGCTATCAACAAGGAACAATGATGGACATTAAGGTGATTGGCATTGGTGATAATGTCGTTGATAAATATCTTCATTCTGGCGTGATGTACCCCGGCGGCAACGCGCTCAACTTCGCGGTGTATGCCCGGCTGGCAGGTTGCGAAAGCGCGTTTCTCGGCGCGTTTGGCAATGACGCCGCCGCACGGCACGTGCAGGATACTCTTCTGGAGCTGAACATAGACGTCCAGCGCTGTCGCCACTATGTCGGGGAAAACGGCTATGCCTGTATCCGGCTGGTGGATGGCGACAGGGAATTTGTCACCAGTAATAAAAACGGCGTATTACGCGAAAACCCGCTGCAATTATCCGACGACGATCTCGATTATATTGCGCAATTCGATGCGGTCCATTCCAGTATTAATGGATTTCTTGAATCTGAGTTAGAAAAAATAAAGCAACGCAACGTCACGCTGTCGTTTGATTTTTCCGGACGCGGTACGGACGATTATTTTAAACAGGTTTGCCCGTGGGTGGATTACGGATTTATTTCCTGCGGGGCGTTATCGGTCGAAGAGACCATTAATAAAATTTATAGTTTTTACGATTACGGCTGTAAACATGTTATTGCCACGCGCGGACATGAAAAGGTGTATTACTATGCCGGAAATAAACTCATCGAATGGCAACCGGTTTATATTCAACCCGTCGATACCCTCGGCGCGGGCGATGCCTTTTTAACCGGCTTTATGCTGTCCATTCTGGCATGCGGTAAACCCCAACCGGAACACGACGATATTATCCGCGCCATGACGGCAGGAGGAAAATCAGCGAGCCACGTATTACATCATTTTGGCGCGTTTGGTTTTGGTAAGCCGTATTCCGATTAATTGCGTCTCACCGATTACATAAAAACATAACTGGAATTCACTCCATTATCCGGGGGTAAGTATGTTCTGGACAGAATTGTGTTTTATCCTTGTAGCCCTGATGTTTGGCGCCCGTATTGGCGGCATATTTTTAGGTATGGTTGGCGGTCTTGGCGTTGGCGTACTGGTATTTGGTTTTGGCCTGACGCCCTCATCGCCGCCCATTGACGTTATTTTAATTATTCTCTCGGTCGTATTAGCGGCGTCGTCATTACAGGCGTCCGGTGGGCTGGATTTATTAGTCCGGCTGGCGGAAAAAATGCTGCGCCGCCACCCGCGCTATATCACGCTGCTGGCACCGTTTATTTGCTATATCTTCACCTTTATGTCCGGCACCGGGCACGTGGTGTATAGCCTGTTGCCGGTGATCTCCGAAGTGGCGCGGGATTCCGGGATTCGCCCGGAGCGTCCGCTGTCGATTTCCGTGATCGCTTCCCAACAGGCGATTACCGCCAGCCCGATCTCTGCGGCCATGGCGGCGATGATTGGCCTGATGGCCCCGTTCGGTATCTCGATTTCCACCATCATGATGATTTGCGTCCCGGCGACGCTGATTGGCGTGGCGGCAGGAGCGATCGCGACCTTTAATAAAGGCAAAGAGCTGAAGGATGACCCGGAATACCAGCGCCGCCTGGCGGAAGGGCTGCTGAAGCCGATCGGCAAAGCGGAACGCAGCACGGAAATTGCGCCGCGCGCCAAACTCTCGGTGCTGCTGTTCCTGGCCGGTGCGGTAATTATTGTGCTGCTGGGGCTGGTGCCGGGCCTGCGTCCGATTGTAGAAACCGCCAAAGGGCTGCAACCGCTCTCGATGTCGGCAGCGATCCAGATCGTGATGCTCTCCTTTGCCTGTCTGATTGTGTTGCTGTGCCGCCCGCCAGTGGATCAAATCCTCAGCGGCAGCGTGTTCCGCGCCGGTGCGCTGGCTATCGTCTGTGCTTTTGGCCTGGCGTGGATGAGCGAAACCTTTGTCAGCAGCCATATCGACCTGATCAAATCCGAAGTGCAGGTGCTGTTGCAGGAACATACCTGGCTTATCGCCATCATGATGTTCTTTGTCTCGGCGATGGTCAGCAGCCAGGCGGCGACCACGCTGATCCTGCTGCCGCTGGGGCTGGCGCTTGGATTACCGGCGTATGCACTGATTGGCTCCTGGCCCGCGGTCAACGGCTACTTCTTTATTCCGGTGGCCGGGCAGTGCCTCGCGGCGCTGGCCTTCGACGATACCGGCACCACCCGCATCGGCAAATATGTGCTTAACCACAGCTTTATGCGCCCCGGACTGGTGAACGTGATTGTCTCGGTGGCGATGGGTCTGATGATTGGCAAGATGGTGTTAGGTTGATTCAGCTCCCCGGCCCGCTCGTTTCAGGGGCCGTTTTTTTATCGTCTTACGCGCCAAAGATGTGCTAAAAATCAATGCTCACTTACTGAGGTGCATCATGGCGCGATACCCTATCCGGCAACAATTCTGGCGCAGCGACGTGCTGCCCTGGCTCGAAGTGCGTAACGTGGAAGACGGGCGCACGGTCAGCTACGCGCCGCATACCCATGAAACCTTTTCTATCGGGGCAATCGTCGGCGGCACCAGCAGCTACCTGAACGAGAAAACGCGCATCGAGGTCGGCGAGGGCACCGTGGTGCTGATGAACCCCGGCGATCTGCACGCCTGCAATCCGTTGCAAAACCAGCCCTGGGCCTACCGGATGTTCTATATTGACAGCCGCTGGCTGAACGAGCTAACCGGCAGAGAAGCCGACAACGCCTGCCATTTCACCCAAACCTGGACCGCCGATCCCACGATTTTCGACGGCCTGAACCGGCTGTATCACATCGTGGTCGATAGCGAGCGGGATGTGCTGGAAAAAGAGTGCGAAGCGGCGCATCTGATGCTGACGGTCCAGCAGCGGTTGCGCCCGCAGGATCGCCAGCCCGATGCCGCCCCGGCGCTGCTTGCCAGGGTGAAAGAGAAAATCAACGAGGAGTACCACGCGCCGCTCACCCTGGCGGAACTGGCGCAGACCGCCGGGCTGTCGGTCAGCCACCTGATTCGCCTGTGCCAGCAGCATTACGGCGCAACGCCCCATGCGCTGTTGATGAACCGCCGCCTGCATATCGCCCGTGAGCACCTGAAGCGCGGCGCGCCGCTGGCGGATGTGGCTCTGGACGTGGGCTTTGCCGATCAGGCGCATTTCCAGCGCGCGTTCAAACAGCATCTGGCGGTAACGCCGAAGCAGTACCGCGATCTGCTTTAAGCGAAGGCCAGCCAGGCGGCGCACCCCAGTAGCATTGCCGCCAGAACCCGGTTAAACAATCGGATTCGGGCGGGCTGTTGCAGCCAGCCGCTCAGCGACGCGCCAGCCAGCGCCCAGCTCAGAATCGACAGATAGCACACCACAAAATAGATCCCGGCAAACAGCCACAGCGTGGCGTGATTGCCGTCGCTGGCGAACAGTCCCATGCCCGCCACGCAGGCCAGCCAGGCTTTGGGATTCAGCCACTGCATCAGCGCGCCGTTAAACGCCCCCGGCGCGCGCTGCGCCTCGTGCTTATTCATCTCGCCGTTGTCCCGCGCCAGCCGCCAGGCCATCCACAGTAAAAATGCGATGCCGCCGATGCGGATCGCGCCCTGGAGCGCGGGCCACAGCAACAGCAATTCATACAGCCCGTAGCCGGTAGCGAGCAGCAACGCGGTAAAGCCCACCGTCGCGCCCGTGACGTGCGGCACGCTGGCCCGCCAGCCAAAACTGACGCCACTGCTTAACGCCACCAGATTTACCGGCCCCGGCGATACCGACGACACCAGCGCAAACACCATCATCGACCAGACAACACTCATAACCCCTCCTGTTAGCGAAGGGGTTACCGTGCCATGTCAGGCGATGCAGGTATTGAACAAAATACGCATCACGGCGTGGGGGGGGATTAATGCAGGTAAGTGACCGTGCCGTCCGGCACAAACAGCGAGTTGTAGCGCAGTTGGAAAGTGTTGAGCTCGTAATTATCCAGATCCAGCTCGTGGTAAAAGCGCAGGGCAAGGCGGATTTGCGCGTCGGTCAGCGGGGCGCTTAACCGGCCTTTTTGCAGGATGCGATGCCAGCGCAGCAGGTTTTGATCGCTGCCGTCAACGATATACGCCTGATAGATCAGCAGCAACTGGGCGGCGTTTTGCAGATGCACTTCATCGGGACGCGCCAGATACTGAATAAACTCGTGCCCGGACTGCTTGCCCATCTGGTCGATCATCGACTCCACCTGTAACGTCTGAATATTGAGACGTTCGCTAAGCCGCCGCACCGCGCGACGTGAATCGGAGGTCAATACTCGAAAACCCACCACAAACACCACCACCAGGGTAGCCAGCATCAACCAAATCATGATCGCTCCTGCGATAAAAAAGAGTGCTTATCATAGGCTAAACCCGTCGGCGGGAAAAATCGCCGTTGCGCCCCCATCCCAAATCGAAAGTTTACCGCTGTTTAGCGCATAAAAACGTAACTCTGAGGATTTACCCTATAAAGTTTTCCGGGGATTTTCCGATACCCCTTTTTATTTTGCCTCGGGAAACAGTCACCATGCTCAACCGTATCAAAGTCGTCACCAGCCTGCTTATCGTACTGGGGCTATTTGGCCTCTTGCAGTTAACGTCGGGCGGGTTGTTCTTTAACGCGCTGAAAAACGACAAGGAAAACTTTACCGTTCTTCAGACCATCCGTCAGCAGCAGTCCACGCTGAACGCCAGTTGGGTAGCGCTGATCCAGACCCGTAACACCCTGAACCGCGCCGGTATCCGTTACATGATGGATTCCAACCAGATGGGCAGCGGCGCGACCGTGGCGCAGCTAATGCAAATCGCCCAAACCTCGCTGAAGCAGGCCGAAGAGCAGTGGACGGCCTATGAGGCCCTGCCGCGCGACCCGCGCCAGAGCGAGCAAACCGCGCAGGAAGTGAAGCGCACTTACGATATCTACCACAACGCGCTGGCGGAACTGATCCAACTGCTGGGTGCCGGTAAAATCAACGCCTTCTTCGACCAGCCGACCCAGAGCTTCCAGGACGGCATGGAAAAAGCCTACAACAGCTACCTGGCCGAGAACGACGGCCTGTACCAACTGGCGGTGGATGGCAGCAACGAATCCTATAACCTGGCGATGTGGATCCTGATCGGCGTGCTGGGCGCTGTGCTGGCAGTGATGATTGTGGTGTGGATCGGCATTAACAAAGCGCTGATCCATCCGTTGCAGCGTCTGCTGGAAAACATCCGCCATATCGCTAACGGCGATCTGGTGCGCGGCATCGAGGTACACGGCACCAATGAAATGGGCCAACTGGCGGCGAGCCTGCGCCATATGCAGGATGAGCTGGCGAAAACCGTCGGCGATGTGCGTACCGGCGCGAATGCTATTTACAGCGGCGCGAGCGAAATCGCCATCGGCAACAACGATCTCTCTTCCCGTACCGAGCAGCAGGCGGCCTCGCTGGAAGAAACCGCTGCCAGCATGGAAGAACTGACCGCGACGGTGAAACAGAACGCCGAGAACGCCCGTCAGGCCAGCCAGCTTGCTCTGAGCGCCTCTGAAACCGCGCAGAAGGGCGGTAAAGTGGTCAGCAATGTGGTGCAGACCATGCACGAAATCGCCGGTAGCTCGCAGAAAATTGCCGACATCACCAGCGTGATTGACGGCATCGCGTTCCAGACCAACATCCTGGCGCTGAACGCTGCGGTAGAAGCCGCGCGCGCAGGCGAGCAGGGCCGGGGTTTTGCGGTGGTTGCTGGTGAAGTTCGCAACCTGGCAAGCCGCAGCGCCCAGGCGGCAAAAGAGATCAAAGGCCTGATTGAAGACTCCGTCAGCAAAGTGGAAGTGGGTTCGACGCTGGTAGAAAGCGCGGGCGAAACCATGGGCGAGATCGTCAATGCAGTAACCCGCGTGACCGACATCATGGGTGAAATCGCCTCTGCGTCTGACGAGCAGAGCCGCGGTATCGACCAGGTGGGGCTGGCGGTTGCCGAGATGGATCGCGTGACCCAGCAGAACGCCTCGCTGGTGCAGGAATCCGCCGCAGCCGCTGCGGCGCTGGAAGAACAGGCCAGCCGCCTGACCCAGGCAGTATCGGTATTCCGCATCAACGCCGACGCGCGTGAGATTTCACAGGACGCTACCCCGCCAAAAGCGCCGGCTGCGCCACTGGCCACGCGTAAACCCGCGCTGGCGGACAGCGGCGATAACTGGGAAACGTTTTAACCGGTAAGCCCGGAAGGATCAGGGGTTCACGGGCAGTGAACCCCTTATTGATTCAGTTCCCGCAATAGACGGGTGTTGAGAAACAGCTTTTCACGGCCAGCGCTCATTTCTTCCAACACGCCAATTTCTACCAACTGCTTCAGGTACGTTGACGCCGTCTGGCGTTTAGCCACGCCGCGTTCCACAAGGTTTTCTATCCGGCAATACGGCTGCGCAAACAGCGCCTGAATAAGTTCATGGGTGTAGATTTTCGGCAGTTTCTCGCGCACATACTCTGTGGTGTTTGTTATCAGCTCCCGAACCACCGATATTTTGTTGGTGGTCCATCGGGACGTGTTCTCCACCGCCTCCAGCATAAACACTATCCACGCTTCCCAGTCTCCTTGTTCTGTGACCCTGCGCAGAAGGGTGTAATAATCATCACGCCTCTCCAGGATAAAGCGGGATAAATACAGAATCGGCAGGGAAAGCAACCCCGTCTGAATCAGGTACAGCATATTCAGGATGCGCCCCGTTCTTCCGTTGCCGTCGGGGAAGGGATGGATGCGCTCGAACTGGTAGTGCGCAATCGCCATTTTCACCAGCGGATCGACATCATCATCGCTATGGATAAACCGCTCCCAATTCGCCAGTAAGTCACGAATGGCGTCTTCACCCACCGGCGGCGTGTACACCACGTGATTATTGTGGTCGCGCAATACCGTACCCGGCGTTTTTCGGATATCGGTTTGCACGGCGCGCAGATTGGTGCAGATAGCCACCGCTGTGTTTGTACATAGCGGATAGCTACTCAGGTGGGTATGGCCATCATAAAGCGCGGTACGATAGCGCAACGCTTCTTTGGTCGCGGGATCTGCGCCCTCCTCGCGATCGGCATACTACAACAGCCGAGAAAATCCTGGCGCTTATGCCACGTGCAGTGCATTCCTCCAGGAAGGACATAGATGATGATTTCTGAGAATACGCCTGACCGGGCGTATGTATGGATCTGGTTGCCTGATGCCACTCAGCCGGTTGTTGCTGGTGCGCTGAACCGGGACGGGAATCGGTTTATCTTCAATTACGGGCGCAGTTATCTGGAACGGAAAGATGCGATCCCTGTCTATGAGCCGGAACTCCCGTTGGTACGGGGTGCGATTTTTCCCGCGCCGGGACTCCTGCAAGCCAGCGCATTACGTGATGCCGCCCCGGATGCCTGGGGGCGTCGTGTTATCCTGAATCGGTTGATAGGGGTTCAGGGCAGGAATGCCGACCCGGACAGGTTAGATGAGCTCACATATCTGCTCGAATCTGGTTCAGACAGAATTGGGGGCTCGATTTCCAGCTGTCTGCAACGGAGTATGTTCCGCGAGCATCGAGTGGCGCATCTCTCGAAGAACTGATGCAGGCAGTCTCAATGGTCGAAAACGGCATACCGTTAAGCCCGGAACTTGAACAAGCATTATTTCATGGGAGTTCACTGGGAGGAGCGCGGCCAAAGGCAATGATTGAATCCGGAGAGCGTAAATTTATCGCAAAGTTCTCCTCCTCTACGGATACCTATAATGTTGTTAAAGCCGAATATGTTGCGATGCGACTAGCGGCTTGTGCTGGGTTAAATGTTGCCCCTGTGCACCTTCGCCATACAGCGGGGAAAGACGTGTTGCTTATTGAGCGTTTTGATCGTCTACGAAGCCATACGGGATGGCAGCGCCGTCTGATGGTTTCTGCACTGACCATTTTTGGTCTTGATGAGATGATGGCAAGATATGCGAGCTATGAAGATTTGACTGATAGTATACGTCAGCATTTCGATGCACCTAAAGAGACGTTACGGGAGCTGTTTGGGCGTCTGGTTTTTAATATTATTTGCGGTAACACTGACGATCACGCCAGAAATCATGCGGCATTTTGGGATGGTAAAAAACTGAGCCTGACGCCTGCTTATGATATTTGTCCGCAGAGCCGTTCCGGCAATGAAGCAACGCAGGCAATGCTAATTAGCGGTGAAAATCGATTGAGCAACCTTGCGGTTTGCCTGTCGGCTGCGGCTAAGTTTCTGCTCAGCGAGCAGAAAGCCGTTTATTTTTGAAAGCGCTCCTGATGAAATTGTGCAATTGCGCTAATTCGTTACACGCAGCGGATGATATCACCCGGCCCCGCATGGGCCGGGTGATGCTGAGATTTTAGCCCTGACTCTATTACCCAGCCGAACCAGTACCGCTTTATTCTGGCAGCAACCCAATAAAACTCCGCTTCTTCCTCGGCTCCGACATCATTGAATCCAGCGCCTCAACGCACGCCTTGTAGTGCGGCGTTTCCTTATGGGCCAGCACCGCGTCGTCATCCTGATAGGCTTCGTAGATGTAAAACCGCGTCTTTACCTTTGGGTCCTGCAATACGTCAAAACGCAGGTTGCCGGGTTCGGCGACAGCGCCTTCGTGATTGGCGCGGAACACCGTTAAAAACTCATCTACCCGGTCCGGTTTGATGTTGATCTCAACCAGCGTCACATTCATGCCTTTCCTCCGTGTGCTTTCTCTTCCTGCCAGAATTGGTACGCTTCGCGTGCCGACATATTCTCGTGTACCACTTTCTTCACCGCTTTGAGCATGGCGAGCGGCGCGTCGGACTGGAAGATGTTCCGCCCCATGTCCACGCCGCTGGCCCCCTGGTCGATGGCTCGCCAGCACATCTCCAGCGCATCCAGTTCCGGGAGCTTTTTGCCGCCTGCGATCACAATCGGCACCGGGCAACTGGCGGTAACTTTCTCAAAGCCTTGTTCAACGTAATAAGTTTTGACGAACTGCGCGCCAATCTCGGCGGCGATGCGGCTGGCCAGCGAGAAGTAGCGGGCGTCGCGCGCCATCTCTTTACCCACACCGGTGACCGCCAGCGTCGGGATGCCATAGCGCGTCCCTTCATCCACCAGCTTGATGATGTTATTGATCGACTGGTGCTCGTACTCGGAGCCGATATAAATCTGCGCCGCTACCGCGCAGGCGTTGAGCCGCAGGGCGTCTTCCATCGCCACCGCCACGCACTCGTTCGACAGTTCCGCCAGAATCGAGTTGCCGCCAGAGGCGCGCAGCACCACCGGTTTATTGGTAGCGGGCGGTACCTGGCTGCGCAGAATGCCGCGGGTACACATCAGCACATCGGTTTCCTGATACAGCGGCGCGATGGACAGATCGATACGCTCCAGCCCGGTAGTGGGGCCCTGGAAATAGCCGTGGTCAAACGCCAGCATCACCGTGCGATTGGTGGCGGGGTTGAAGATGCGCGCCAGCCGCGACTGCATCCCCCAGTCCAGCGCCCCGCAGCCCTTCAGCGCGAACAGCGTGTTCTTCTGGGGTTGCCCAATACCAAAATCTTTGCCGTCCTTGATGTCGTCTAAATCAGCCATTGTCTCCCCCGTCAGAAATCGTAATTGTTGATGTTGTCTTTGGTAAACACCACGCGCTCCGGCAGCAGGACAATGCCGTTGCCTTTGGCTTCGTAGTCGTAACCCTGGACTTTGTTCGGCTCCACTTTCAGGGTGCCGATGTCTTTCACGTCGACGCTGTCGCCGACGTTAAGATCGCCTTTCTTCAGCAGGGTATCCGCCACGTTGACGGCGATTTTGCCCTGTTGCACCACATCCCACAGACCAAAGGCTTTCACCGTGCCGCGTTCCACGTAGGGGCGCATCACGTTCGGGGTGCTGAACCCGACAATCGCCACGCCGGTGCGTTTGAGGTTTTCCGCCGCCTGGGCCGCCGCCGGCAGCGCGTTGGCGTCCGGCGCGATGATCGCATCCAGATCCGGGTAAGCTTTTAAGATCCCTTCGGCGGTTTGCAGAGATTTGGTGGCGTCGTTATAGCCAAACTGGGTGGTAACCACTTCCCACTCCGGATGATCTTTGGCGATCTTCGCTTTGGCTTCTTTTACCCACTGGTTTTGATCGGTCACGGTAGGGCTGGAATAGAAAAATGCGACTTTCGCTTTCGGTTTAGTGACCTGCTTCGAGGCCATCTCCACCAGCATGCCGCCCAACTGCTCCGGCGTGCCCTGGTTGATGTAGATGCTGCGGCATTCCGGTTTGGTGTCCGAGTCCCAGGTCAGCACTTTTACGCCGCGCTGCATGGCGCGTTTCAGGGCAGGGCACAGGCCATCCGGGGAGACCGCCGACACGATAATCGCGTTATATCCCTGGTTGACGAAGTTGTTGATCAACTGCACCTGGCCCGACACGCTCGGCTCCGTCGGCCCGTCATAAGTGACGTCCGCGCCCAGCGCTTTGCCCGCTTCTTTCGCCCCGTTGCCGCCGCTGGTAAAGAACCCGACGCCCACCAGCTTCGGAATAAAGGCGATGCGATCCGCCGCCTGGGCAGTCACGACGCTCAAGGCCAGTGCCAGAGCACTACATTGCAGCACACGTTTTGCTGTATTCATCTTAAGCTCCTGATTGTTTTATGGCACCGCGGCGAATCTGAACGCGGCGCCATGCCGCACGCAGGGTTTCGCGATGCAAACTCACCGAACGACCAATCACCACCACAATCAACAACGCACCGGACAACGCGCTCGATACCTGATTGGGTATCCCGACCATCTGTAATCCCTGCTGCAAATACCCCACCAGCAACGCCGCCAGCGCCGTACCCACCACAGAACCTGAACCGCCGTAAATATTGGCGCCGCCCAGCACCGCCGCCGTCAGCGCGGGCATCAGCAAATCGCGCCCCAAATCCGAACGGGCTGAACCGAAGTAAGAAACCAGAATCACCGCCGCGATGGCTGACGCCAGGCCCACCAGGCCGTATACGCCGTACAACATGCCGTTAACCGGTAGGGCCGCGTAACGGGCGGCACGGGCGTTTTGCCCGAGTAAAAACAGGTGGCGGCCAAAGCGCGCCCGGTGCGCCAGTACCCAGAAAAGCAGCGTGATAACCAGAAACATCACCAGCGGGACTGGCAGGCCGAACAGCGTGGCGTTGGCGAAAGCGGTGAAACTGTCCGGGAAACCGCCAATGCCTTCATAACCCGTCGCGCCCGCCATCCCGGAAAGCAGCAGCGCGCCGCCGCCGTAGAGGTAAAGCGTGCCGAGGGTGATCACCAGCGGGCTGATGCCGGTGTAGTGGATTAATGCCGCATTGAGAAAGCCGCAGGCCAGGCCGAGCGCCAGGGTTAATACAATCGCCACGCCCATCGGCACGCCGGACTGCATCAGCACGCCCAGCGCGATGGCGCACAGCCCGATGGTGGAGCCGAGAGAAATATCGATCCCGCCGCTGATGATCACCAGCGTCAGCGGCAGTGCCACGATGCCGATGCAGATAAAGTCGCTGGTGCTGAACAGCAGCATATTCACGTCGAGCATGCGCGGGTTCAGCGCACCAAACAGCAGGATTTCCAGTACCAGCAACGCCAGCAGCGCCAGTTCCCAGTTCACTTTCATTTACGCCACCTCTTTTTTGTTTTTGCGACCGGGAAACGGCGCGACGTTTTTCCGCCCCGACGCCCCCGGCACAAAGCGGCTGTATTTCAGGGCCCGCTGGTGGCGCGTTAGCGCCTGGCGCAGCCGCCCGTCGAGCACCAGCACGCCCAGCAGCACCATTCCGGCGATAAAGTCGTTCCACCAGGCGGGCAGTTTGAACAGCACCAGAACGGTGTCGATTTGGGTTAAAAAGAACGCGCCGAGAAAGGCGCCGATCAGCGTGCCGGTGCCGCCGAGCAGGGAGATCCCGCCCAGCACGCAGGCGGCGATGGCTTTCATCTCCAGGCCGCTGCCGGTCTGATTGGGCACAAAGCCGATTTGCGAAGCGAACAGAATGCCGCCGAGCGCCGCCAGCAGGCCGTTAAAAGTGAAGGCCAGCAACCGGGTGCGATCCACTGCCACGCCGAGCTTACGTGCGGCGGCGAGGTTATCGCCCACTGCATAGAAGTCGCGGCCAAAGGCGGTACGCGCCAGAATCACGCTGCCTAACGCCACCAGCGCCAGCACCGCGAAGCCGAACGGGGAGACGCCGATAAACACCGGCTCCGACAGCGCTTTCAGGCTTTGCGGCAGCCCTTCGATCCATTTACCGTCGGTCCACAGCAGCATTGCGCCACGGTACAGCCCCAGCGTACCAAGCGTGGCGACAATCGCCGGGATACGCAGCCACACCACCAGCACGCCGTTGAAAAACCCGCACAGCGCGCCGATAGCAAACGCGAAGCCCATCGCCAGCGGCAGGCTGTAACCCTGGTTAAGCGCCACGCCGACGGCAATGGCGCACAGCCCGACCGTCGAGCCCACCGACACATCGATATTGCGCGTCAGCATCACCATCGCCGCGCCCATTGCCAGCAGGATCAAAATCTGCGAGCTGGAAAAAATCATCGCCAGGGTCTGGGCACTGAAATAGCTGTGGTTAAGGCCCACCAGCACGCCGAACAGCGCCACTATGGCCAGAAACGCGGTCAGTTCACGGTTACGCAACAGCATCTTCACGGACGTTGTCCTCCAAAGGCCAGTTTCATCATCCGGTCCGGCGAAATGGCGTCGCGCGCCAGCTCCCCGCTGAGTTCCCCCTGGTGCATCACCAGCACCCGGTCCGCCAGCCCCGGAAATTCGTCCACGTCAGAGGAGATCATCAGCACCGCCACGTTTTGCGCCGCCACGCTTTTGATCAACTGATAGATATCGGCACGGGCGGAGACGTCCACGCCACGGGTCGGCTCATCAATGATCAGCAGCAGCGGATTGGCTTCCAGGCAGCGCGCCAGCAGTACTTTTTGCTGATTGCCGCCAGAGAGCGTGCGCACGATTTGATTCGGATGGTTAAGTTTGATGCCCAGCGCCCGGTGATAACGCTCGACTACCGCGTCTTCGCGCTTCGGCTGTTGCCACAGCGACGGCTCGTTGAGCGCCACGGTGTTCCAGCGGATGGGGGCATCGAGAAACAGCCCGGAGACCTGGCGATCTTCCGGCAAGTACACCAGCCCGCGATCCAGACGCGCACGGATCGGCGTAGAGGTGATGTCATGATTTTCCAGCCAGACGCGCCCGCCGCGCACCGGGCGCAGGCCGTATAAGGTCTCCGCCAGTTCGGTACGCCCGGAGCCCACCAGCCCCGCCAGACCAACGATCTCCCCGGCGCGCACTTCAAAACTGAGATCGAGAAAACCTTCGCCGGTCAGTTCATCTACTCGCAATACCGGGAAATCCTGCGGCTGGGTGCGGCGGTTGCCCGGCAATGCCAGCCACAGTTTTTGGGTGTCGCTCAGGCTGCGCTCCCGGCTGACCGGGGTCATGGCATGGATCAATTCGCTGTCATTACGCTGCGCGGTTTCGCCGCTCAGCACCACGGCGCCGTCGCGCATCACCGAGACATGGCTGGCGATGGCGCGGATTTCCGGCAGTTTATGGGAGATAAAAATGATCCCCACGCCTGCGGTTTGCAGCGCGCGGATCTGGCGAAATAACCGATCGGTTTCCCCTGGCGTTAGCGAAGCGGTCGGTTCATCAAGAATTAAAATTTTGGCGTTGCGCATCAGGCCGCGCAGGATCTCCACCATCTGCTGATCCGCCACTTCCAGCGTACTGGCGGAAGCCTGCAAATTGAGATGGCAATCGAGCTGGGCCAGCTTTTCTGACAACTGCTGCGCAATCTTTTTGTCATTCGGCAGGCGGAACACAATGTTTTCCTGCACGGTGAGGTTGGGGAATAACATTGGCTCCTGCGGCACCAGATAGATGCCCAGACCGTGCGCCTGCTGCGGCGAGAGCCGGGTAAACGGCTGCCCTTCAATCTGTATTACCCCGCTGTCGGCGGTTTCTACGCCCGCGACAATTTTCATCAGCGTCGACTTGCCCGCGCCATTACCGCCCATCAGGGCATGCACCTGCCCGGAAAGCAGCGTGAAATCAATCGACTTCAGCACGCTCACCCCGGAGAACTGTTTACTTATCGCCTGCACATTCAGTAACGGGTCTGGATTCGTCATCGCCACTCCGAAAATGAACAAATGATTTTTTAAATCTACAATGTTCAAAAAGCGTAGACGGTGAACTATATTTACAACCGTGCAGGGATCACATTTTCAGGCATAATCTGGTCGCACCGCTAAACGGAATAAAAAATGATCTTTTTGCCGGGCATCTCACAGTTTCAGACCAGGCAGGATCGAACACATGATCTAAATTTCAATAAGAGTTCAGCTTATGAGCGAAAAACGAAGCGATGAGGGACGGTATGCCGGTATCGCAATGGCCGAAGAAGAGCTACTGGCACGGGTGGCGTGGTGCTACTACCACGACGGATTGACCCAGAACGATATCGGCGAACGGCTGGGATTACCGCGACTGAAGATTTCACGCCTGTTAGAGAAAGGCCGCCAGTCGGGCGTGATCCGGGTGCAAATCAACTCGCGGTACGAAGGTTGCCTGGCGCTGGAAACCGCGCTGGCCCAGCGTTTTGGGCTACGGCTGGCACGGGTGCTGCCCGCGCTGAACACGCCGCCGATGAACACGCGTCTCGGGATTGGCGCGGCGCAGTCGCTAATGGGCGTGCTGGAGCCGGGCCAACTGCTGGCGGTGGGGTTCGGCGAAGCCACCATGAGCTGCTTACAGCATTTAAGCGGTTTTATCAGCTCCCAGCAGATCCGGCTGGTGACGTTGTCGGGCGGCGTGGGGCCGTATATGACCGGCATCGGCCAGCTTGATGCGGCCTGTAGCGTCAGCATTATTCCCGCGCCGCTGCGGGTGTCGTCGCCGGAAGTGGCGGAGATTTTAAAGCGCGAATCCAGCGTGCGCGATGTGCTGCTGGCCGCCAGCGCCGCCGATGTGGCGGTGGTGGGTATCGGGTCGGTGAGCCAGAAACGCGATGCGACGATCCTGCGCTCTGGTTATATCAGCGAAGGCGAGCAGTTGATGTACGCCCGTAAAGGCGCAGTGGGCGACATTCTTGGTTATTTCCTGCAGGCCGACGGCGAACAGGTCGACGACCTGCCGATCCACCGCGAGTTGCTGGGTATCTCTCTGAATGAGTTGGCTCAGCTACCCACCATCGTGGGCGTGGCGGGGGGTGAAGATAAAGCAGACGCCATTTATGCCGCCCTGTGCGGCCGCCGTATCAACGGCCTGGTAACAGAAGAAGCGACAGCGCGCGCGGTGCTGGCTCTGGCGGGATAATCCAGGGCTTGCTTCGCGAACCCTAACAGAGCGAGGCAAGCCGATGAGTTACCTTTTAGCGTTAGACGCCGGAACAGGCAGTGTCCGTGCCGTTATCTTTGATTTAGCAGGCCGCCAGATTGCCGCAGGCCAGGCGGAATGGACTCACCAGAGCGTGGCGGACGTTCCCGGCTCGATGGAGTTCGATCTTAATACCAACTGGCAGTTAACCTGCCGCTGCATCCGGGAAGCGCTGATGAAAGCGGGCTTAACCGCCAGCGATATCGCCAGCGTCGCCTGCTGCTCCATGCGCGAAGGGATTGTGCTTTACGATCGCAACGGCGAGCCCATTTGGGCCTGCGCCAACGTCGATGCCCGCGCCAGCCATGAAGTGTCTGAACTGAAAGAGATCCACGATTACCAGTTTGAATCCGAGGTGTACCACGTTTCCGGCCAGACCCTGGCGCTGAGCGCCATGCCGCGCCTGCTGTGGCTTGCCCATCATCGCCCGGATATTTATCGCCAGGCGGCGACCATCACCATGATCAGCGACTGGCTGGCGGCGAAACTGTCTGGCGAACTGGCGGTAGACCCCTCCAACGCAGGCACCACCGGGATGCTGGACTTAAATACCCGCGACTGGCGGCCTGCGCTGCTGGATATGGCCGGGCTGCGCGCGGATATCCTCTCGCCGGTTAAAGAGACCGGCACAGTGCTGGGCGCGGTGACGGCCGACGCCGCGGCGCAGTCCGGGTTACGCGAAGGCACGCCGGTGGTGATGGGCGGCGGCGATGTGCAACTGGGCTGCCTGGGGCTTGGCGTGGTGCGCGCCGGGCAAACCGCCGTGCTGGGCGGCACTTTCTGGCAGCAGGTGGTGAATCTCCCGGCAGTACGCACCGATCCGCAAATGAATATCCGCGTTAACCCGCACGTTATCCCCGGTATGGTGCAGGCGGAGTCGATCAGCTTTTTCACCGGGCTGACGATGCGCTGGTTCCGCGATGCGTTCTGTGCCGAGGAAAAACTGATTGCCGAGCGGCTCGGCACCGATACTTACGCGCTGCTGGAACAGATGGCAAGCCAGGTTCCGGCGGGTTCCCATGGCGTGATGCCGATTTTCTCTGACGCGATGCACTTTAATAAGTGGTATCACGCGGCCCCGTCGTTTATTAACCTCTCCATTGATGCCGATAAATGTAACAAGGCGACGTTATTCAGGGCGCTGGAAGAGAATGCCGCGATTGTCTCGGCCTGCAACCTGGCGCAGATCTCCAGTTTCTCCGGGGTAAAATTCGACGGACTGGTGTTTGCGGGCGGCGGCTCGAAAGGCGCGCTGTGGAGCCAAATTTTAAGCGACGTCACCGGATTGCCGGTGCGTGTCCCGGAAGTCAAAGAGGCGACCGCGTTGGGCTGCGCCATCGCGGCGGGCACGGGCGTTGGGCTGTACTCAGATATGGCCAGCGCCGGGGAAAAGCTGGTGAGCTGGCAGCGGGAGTTCACCCCCAACCCCGCGCACCGGGAACTGTACGATGAGATGATGCAGAAATGGCAGGCGGTGTATGCGGACCAGTTGGGGCTGGTGGACAGCGGGCTGACGACGTCGCTCTGGAAAGCGCCGGGGCTGGAGAGAAGGCAGGCGCCAGCGTCATAACGCGTGGATAGACGGCACGCCCATTTGATGGGCGTGCCTGAGTGAATTAAAACGCAATAACCACTTTCCCGCGCATATGCCCGGCCAGCACTTTCTCGTGCGCGTCGCGGATGTTCTCCACGCTCAGGCCATGCAGCGTTTCGCTAAGGGCGCTTTCCACCACGCCGTCATCCACCAGTCTGGCGACGTTATCTAAGATCTCGCCCTGACGCGCCATATCGGCGGTTTGATACATACTGCGGGTATACATAAATTCCCAGTGCAGGGCGGCAGATTTTGATTTCAGCACGTCCTGGCTCAGCGGCTGCGTGTTCTCTACGATAGTGCAGATATGGCCTTGCGGCGCGATAAGCTGCGTGACCGCAGGCCAGTGGCCGTCGGTATCGTTAAGGATAAAGATGTAATCCACGAATTTGATATTGTGCTTCTCCAGCTCGCCTGGCAGATCTTTATAGCTCACCACCAGGTCCGCGCCGCGATCCCGGCACCACTGTGCGGAATCTTCCCGCGAGGCGGTGGCGATCACTTTTACTTTACTGTTGTGCTTCGCGAACGGGATCGCCAGCGATCCGACGCCGCCAGCGCCGCCAATGATCAACAGCGTTTTCTCTTCGCCTGCATCCTGAATGTTCAGACGCTCGAACAGGCCTTCCCAGGCGGTCAACGCCGTTAACGGAATAGCTGCTGCTGCCGCCCAGTCAAGGCTTTTCGGTTTGTGGCCGACGATGCGCGCGTCAATTAACTGATGGGTTGTGTTGCTGCCCGGACGGGTGATATCCCCTGCGTAATAAACTTCGTCACCAGCCTTAAAGCTGGTCACTTTACTGCCGGTGGATTTCACAATCCCGCTGGCGTCCCAGCCTAAAATACGCGGCTCCTGTAAGCCTTTCTTCTGAATGCCCTGATGGACTTTAGTATCAACCGGGTTAATCGATACGGCTTTCACTTCGACCAGCAAATCATATTCGCCGGGCTGCGGCATTTCAGGGTGGATTTCAATAAAGCTGGCAGGATCTTGTGGATTAACGGCAATGGCTTTCACTGACATGGTGCGCTCCGCGTAGCAGATTAAAAGGGTGATGTCGTGGATCAGTCTAGGACACTGCGATAAGGATGATAAGATGGACAATCACTAACGCTGTGTTCGTGTGAGATGAACAATTATGTTTAAACAACTTCAGGATATGGCGCTGTTTGCGCTGGTGGCGGAGCGGGGGAGTTTTACCGCGGCGGCACAGGAAGCGGGACTGCCGAAATCCAGCGTTAGCCAACGCATCAGCCAGCTTGAACAGCTGGTGGGGCTGCGGTTGCTCAATCGCACTACCCGCAAAATCAACCTGACGTTTGCTGGCGAGCGCTATCTGGTGCATTGCCGGGAAATGCTTGATGCCTCCGAACGCGCTGAATATGCCTTACAACAGTTGCGCGATAACCCCAGCGGCAGGCTACGTATTACCTGCCCGGCAGGCATTGGCGCGACGTTGCTGGCGCGAATGAATACTCAGTTCCAGCGCAGTTATCCTAACGTGGTGCTGGAAGTGTCTATTTCTGATGAGGTGGTGGATTTAGTTGAAACGGGTTATGACGTCGCGTTGCGTACCGGCAAACCACAGGATTCTTCGCTGATTGGCCGTATGATTGGCCACAGCCCGCGCCTTCTTGTCGCCTCGCCGGACTATCTGGATAACCATCCCACGCTCGAACATCCCAGCCAACTGACGGAACACCCGTGCATTGTGCATCGCGCCTGGAACGAATGGGTACTGCAAAAAGGGGAGGCGTATTATCGCTGCGATCTGCCGCGCCTGCATACCACCGATAATCTGCTGTATGCGCGGGAGTGCGCGAAAGAAGGGGCGGGGATAACCTTATTACCGTCTTTTCTGGTTGAGGAGTCGTTAGAAAGCGGCGAACTGGCGGTCGTGTTGCCAGCGTGGGAACCGCAGGGAAATGATTTGTATCTGGTCTACCCCAGCCGTAAGCTAAACTCCCCTGCGCTGGCCTGCTATATTGATTTTATTATGAAATTTTCCGGAATTAAGGATAGTTATCGGGAAAAATGACCATAGTATTAGATCATTAATATTAATAGGTGACAAAAACATATTTTGCATAGTATTTGTCTTAGTGAGTAATGGTAAATTCTTATTTTTTTTGTGGTCTTCTGTTTTATTACTTAAGTGAAACTTTCACATTAAATTTTTTTATGAACAAAACATTCTTATTTTTAATTTCCCGTCATTAATGAACCTTCGATATCTTATTGATATTTATACTTTTTTATAGAAATTATGGATTTATAAGATTTATTATAGAGATGCCTAATAATCGTTGCGCATGCATGATTACGCATTGTAATCACTTCTGGCTAATAAAGATAAAGAGATTAATAGATCAAAACGATTAGGATTAATCCTACGTTACGGTTAATTTTATTGGGCTTTTTGAGAAGGAACTCCAGTCGATATCCAGGATTGATGGGCTTTAGCGCAGCTTTACCAGATTTGGTTAACCTCGTTTTAGTTTGACCCACCTCGCCATAGGGCCTCCGGCACACGAACGGACAACTTGTCCCATGATTCCTCTGAGTGTTTTCTTCTTTGTCTTTCTCTCATCGTTGCCTGCGTTGTACAGCATTTGGTTGCTGCAAAGCCAGGGGCGGTAGCGTGTCCAATACCCCTAAAAAATTGTGGATTTACTATGGCCAGAAGTGGGCTCGAGGTGCAAAAGGCCGCTGTGCATGCCCTCTTTTTACGTGAACTGAAAACGCGCTTTGGGAAGTATCGCCTTGGGTACTTATGGGCATTGATTGAACCGTCAGCACATTTGCTGATTCTAATGTTTATCTTTGGGTTTATTCGTCATAGAACAATGCCTGATATATCATTTCCGGTTTTTTTATTAAATGGCATTATTCCTTTTTTTATTTTTAATAAAATAACAAGTCGGTCAATTGGTGCGATTGAAGCAAATAAGGGGTTGTTTAATTACCGGCCTGTAAAACCTATTGACACGATAATATCACGAGCTATGCTCGAATCATTAATATACGCACTCGTATACATTACATTAATGATTGTTGTCAGATTTTGCGGTGAAGAATTTGAAGTTAATAACATACCTACTCTGGTTGCGACTTGGGTTATGCTTATACTTTTTTCATGTGGTGTTGGTCTAATATTTATGGTGATAGGTAGAACGTTTCCTGAGACGGAAAAATTCTTACCTATTATTGCAAAGCCTCTGTACTTTGTTTCCTGCATCATGTTTCCGTTACATGCAATCCCAAGAGAATATTGGTCTTTTTTTCTGTGGAATCCCATTGTTCATGTCGTGGAGTTAAGCCGATCATCCGTAGTTGCTGGTTATCATACTGAAGGAGTCAGTCTTAGTTATCTTGCATTATTTACATTAGTAACTTTATTTTTGGGGCTGGCTCTTTATCGCACCCGTGAAGATGCGATGTTAACATCATGATTAGAATAGAGAACCTTACAAAGACATATCGAACGCCGCAGGGAAGACATAATGTATTTAAAGATCTCAATATTGAATTACCAAGCGGTAAAAGTGTGGCGCTTATTGGACGTAACGGTGCTGGTAAATCAACCTTATTGCGTATGATTGGTGGTATTGACCGCCCTGACAGTGGACGTATTATTACAAATAAAACTATTTCCTGGCCGGTTGGACTTTCAGGAGGGTTTCAGGGAAGCCTGACAGGCCGCGAAAATGTAAAATTTGTTTCTCGTTTATATGCTAAGCAAAATGAACTGCAAGATAAAGTCGCGTTTGTGGAAGATTTTGCCGAGTTAGGTAAATACTTTGATATGCCTATAAAAACTTACTCATCTGGCATGAAATCTCGGTTGGGATTTGGCTTGAGCATGGCATTTAAATTTGATTATTACTTAGTAGATGAAGTCACTGCAGTGGGGGATGCAAAATTCAAAAAAAAATGTGCTGATATTTTTGATAATATTAGAGGCAAGGCTGAAATAATAATGGTTTCACATGGGTTGAAATCACTTAAAGACTATTGCGATGTGGCTGTTTATCTAGACAAAAAAGGGTCGGGAAAATTATATAAAGATGTTTCCGAAGCTATTGAAGTCTATACAGAAGATTCACTTAAATAACATCGTTATTCATAAACAATAATCAAAAACGCCTTACTGAAAATAGGTGTTATATGAAATGTAAATTAATAATATTCGGGGCCGGTGGATTTTCAAAATCAATTATTGATAGTTTAGACCCCGATAAATATGAACTGACAGGATTCATTGATAAGTACAAAAGCGGTATTCATCAATCATACCCAATACTTGGCAATGATATATCTGAAATCGATAACAAAGATGAGTTTTACTATTTTATTGGTGTTGGTCAACCTTCAGCAAGAAAATACTATTTAAATCTAGTACGTAAACACAATCTAAAACTGATCAATGTTATCGATAAAACTGCTTTGTTATCAAGTGAAGTAACTTTAGGCGTAGGTGTTTTTATTGGCAAATTGTGTATATTAAACCGCGGTTGCACTATACACGATGCGGCAGTAATAAATACTCGCGCATTGATCGAACATGGTAACGAAGTAGGTTTGTGCAGTAATATATCAACGAATGTTGTACTCAACGGAGATGTTCATGTTGGAGAGGAGACATTCATTGGTAGTTGTACCGTTGTGAATGGACAAATAAAAATCGGGTCGAAAAGTGTTATTGGCTCAGGTTCCGTTGTAATTCGTAATATCCCGAATAATGTGGTAGTTGCTGGCTCACCAACTAGGTTAATAAGAGAAATAAATGAATAATATCTATATTGTCGCTGAGATTGGTTGTAATCATAATGGTTGTATCGAAATTGCAAAAGAAATGATACTACAAGCTAAAAATGCAAATGTCGATGCAGTTAAATTTCAGACGTTTAAAGCCGACAAATTAATTTCGTCAATAGCGCCAAAAGCAGAATATCAAATCAAAAACACAGGTGAAGTTGAATCTCAATTAGAGATGACAAAGAAGCTTGAACTTGGGCATGACGAATATATTGGTCTAATGAATTATGCTAAAGAGCTGGGGTTAGATGTTTTCTCAACCCCGTTTGATATGGATTCGGTCGAATTTTTAGCATCGTTAAAACAAAAAGTGTGGAAAATCCCATCAGGCGAATTACTCAATTTGCCGTATCTTGAAAAGATTGCTCAACTCCCTATACCTGATATTAAGATTGTATTATCAACGGGTATGGCCACTATTGATGAAATCAAACAGTGTGTATCAATATTTTTGCGAAATGGAATTACGCCTACAAATATTACAATACTCCACTGTAATACCGAATATCCTACTCCTTTTGAAGATGTCAATCTGAATGCTATTAATGACTTAAAAAAGCATTTCCCTGAACACAGTATCGGGTTTTCCGATCACTCAAGTGGTTTCTATGCAGCACTGGCATCTGTTCCATTCGGTATTACTTTTATAGAAAAGCATTTTACTCTCGATAAAAATATGCCAGGGCCAGATCACTTGGCCTCTATTACTCCCGATGAACTGAAACATTTGTGCCAGGGTGTCAGAGCGGTTGAAATGGCGTTAGGATCGAGTGAAAAAATCGTAACTAAATCAGAAGAAAAAAATAAAATCGTTGCGAGGAAATCAATTATTGCCAAAACAAATATCAAGAAAGGTGATGTTTATAGTGAACATAATCTTACCACTAAACGCCCTGGTAACGGCATTAGTCCGATGGAATGGTATAATTTAATTGGTAAAGTCGCAGAGCAAGATTTTATTGAAGATGAGTTAATCATCCATAGCACATTTAAAATGCAAAAATAAATATGAAATCGAAATTAATAGCGATAATCCCGGCGCGAAGCGGATCGAAAGGTCTGCCTAATAAGAATGTATTGATGCTTATCGATAAACCGCTTATGGCCTACACTATCGAAGCGGCAATTGAGTCGAATGTATTTGATAAAGTAATAGTCACGACAGACTCACAATATTACGGCAGTATTGCTGAGAAATACGGAGCAGAAGTTTTAATGCGGCCTGAGGAGTTTGCGACTGATAATGCCAGTTCATATGATGTCATAAGCCATGCATTAAACAGCTATGCAGAATATAGCGATTTTGCTCTGTTACAGCCAACATCGCCTTTCAGAAATGCTCAGCATATTTTTGAAGCAGTGAGCCAATATTACGCACAAGAATACGAGTGTGTAGTCTCCGTGACGCAGAGCGACAAACCCTCATCAATTATTAAACCATTAGATAGCTCACTTACTCTTGGATACTTTGATTTAGACTATAGCAATTACAATAGAAATCATAGTATTGAGTATCATCCTAATGGCGCTTTATTCATTGCAAGTAAACAACATTATCTTAAGAAAAAACATTTTTTTGGTAAAGATTCGCTTGCCTACATAATGAACAAAGAGTGCTCAGTTGATATTGATGATAAAATGGATTTTGAGTTGGCGATTGTTATTCAGCAGAAAATAAATAAAACGAAAGTACTAAACGAAGCCATCTGCAAAAGGATTAATGAAAAAGAAAGGCAAATGAAAGACAAAAAGAATATAACTTTCATTGGACATTCTTTATTCGATTATTGGGATATTGAAAACCTTAACACTAAGTCTATTAATAATCTTGGGATTGCTGGAATTAATTCTTATCAATATAATCAGTTGATAATTAATAAGGAATTGATATCTACTTTTGGCGATATTGTTTTTATTTTTTCTGGTACAAACGACATTGTATTAGATAATTGGCAAAAAGCGGATACTTTATCACTTAATAAAACGCTTTGTGAGTATATTAAAAGCAAAAACCCGCAAGCTGAAATTTATTTTTTATCTGTGCCGCCAGTGTTTGGTCGGCTCGATCGTAGTAACCGTATTATTGATGAATTAAATGATTACCTTAAAGGAAAAATGGATTTTGCTAGTTTTGTTTGTTTAGATAGCGTTCTTAAAGATGAATATGGCAATTTACATCAATCATTTACTTATGATGGATTGCATTTCAACGACGCAGGCTATGATGCGCTGGAAAAACATCTCAAAGGAATTATATTATGAAAAGAATATTGTATGTCACGGGTTCTCGAGCAGAATATGGAATAGTCAAAAGATTATTATTAAAATTGAATAATGATTCCACTGTGGATCTGCGTATTGTGGCTACTGGAATGCATTGCGACCATATTTATGGAAACACGATCCATATCATTGAAGAAGATGGTCTAATTATCGACGCATCTATCGATATCAAAATTGATTCCGCATCTAATGCTCATGTATTAAAGTCAATGGCAATTTGTTTGGAATCGTTCGGTGACTATTTTGAGAAAAATAATTATGATGCTGTAATGGTTTTGGGCGATAGATATGAGATTTTCAGCGTTGCTATTGCGGCCGCAATGCATAATATACCGCTCATCCATATTCATGGTGGGGAAAAAACGTTAGCAAATTATGATGAATTTATCAGGCATGCTATTACCAAGATGAGTAAGCTTCATCTTACTTCAACTGAAGAATATCGAAATCGCGTAATCCAACTGGGTGAAAACCCAGATTTTGTTTTCAATATCGGCTCCTTAGGAGCTGAGAACGCGTCCTCGTTGCGATTACCCCAGCTTCATGAAATGGAAGCAATGCATGGAACCTTTACTAAGCCCTATTATGTTGTCTTATTTCATCCTGAAACGTTAACATCACATTCTATTGAAGAACAGGTTGATGAACTATTAACTGCGATAGAAACCTTTAAAGATACGTATGATTTTGTGTTTATCGGAAGTAATTCAGATACTGGCTCAAATATTATTCGTGAAAAAATTAACACCTTCTGTTGCAAAAATAAGTTTAGAAATCTAGTCTCTTTACGTACCGAAGAATACTTGGCGCTAAATAAATACTCATGTGGTTTGATTGGGAATTCATCATCTGGCTTAATTGAAATACCCTCTCTAAAAGTCCCAACAATAAATATTGGGGACAGACAAAAAGGGAGAGTTAGAGGGAAGAGCGTTATTGATGTTCCGATTCATTCTCAAGCTATTATCAAGGCAATCAAGCTGACCTATAATCCTGCCTTCCTGGATGAGCTTAAGCACTTCAACAATCCTTATGTAAAAGAAAATTCATTAGATAATTGTATTTCAATTATTAAACGATTTTTGCAGGCACCTCAACACGATTATAAAGATTTTTACGATTTACCGTCATTCACAACCTTTAAGCATTAATGATGAATCATCGTCCTGTTGTGTGTTTTGTTTTCCGTTACGATTCTCATTTTCTGGCATTGAAAAACATTTTCGAATATATGTCTGACCGTGCCGTGGACATTTTTTTTTGCGGGTTGGATGATCAATCTTATCATTTTATAAATAAAACAATAGGCAATAAAAGTCCTGTGTTTTATCCAAATAATGTCTCTTCTTTTCTTGAATATGTTCAAGTTGACTATATATTTTGTGCTACAGGCGGTCGGGATCTTAATACAATAACGAAGGCAGTTGCTTCGAAAGACGCAATGATTATTTCATGCTTTCCTGGGATTTTATTGTCATCACAACTGGAATCATTTATTTCTAAAGTAAGAAGCCATTATGTTTTACTGAATTGTCGTAAAGATTATAAAATCTATAAGTCTATTTGTAGAATTGTTGGAGTACCCTTTAATGGCGTTCATTTTGGATCGCCATGGGTAAAAACTCTTTCCAATCGCAAAACAAAAAGTAACCATTGTATTATTATCGATCAACTTCAGGAACCCTACACCAAAAATAGTAGAGTCGCTTATGCAAATTTTCTTGCGTCAATTATCAAAGATAACCCATGTAAGAAATTCACCTTTAAAAGCCGCAACCATTTAATCTCGCCTGGAGAGATGATTTTTGATATCCAGGAATATTTAATGCTCTTCGACTTTAATAATTTGTCATTTACTGAAGTAAGCATTGAAGATTTATTGCTTGAAGTTGATGAGTGTATCACTATTTCTTCATCTGCAGCTATAAATTGCCTGGTAAATGGCATCAATGTCTATTTAATCGATGGTTTTACAGATTCATTTCGTGGCCAGGATTACTTTTCGGATTCAGGTCTTTTAACTCACTATGATCATTTCGCTTTTAACCGCCCTTTATCCGCTAATAAAAATTGGCTAAATAATCATGTTGTTTATTCGCAATGCGCGCAGAAGGAGTTCCTGTATAATTTACTAGTAACTAAATCTTTCTGCGCTAGTAAAAATATTAATATTAAGCGATCGCGTAATTTTATTATTCTTTTAATCATAATTAGATTCTTTTGGGTGTTTTTGAAACGAGAAAATTGGGTAGTATTGAAAAGAGTTAAAAATGTTTTATCAAGATTAGCTTAAGCTTGGGGTTTTAATGTTTTCTAAAA
This sequence comes from Atlantibacter sp., assembly GCF_032062175.1. Lineage (NCBI taxonomy): Bacteria > Pseudomonadati > Pseudomonadota > Gammaproteobacteria > Enterobacterales > Enterobacteriaceae > Atlantibacter > Atlantibacter sp. The sequence goes on along the minus strand of NZ_DAMBQK010000011.1, from coordinate 60,656 downwards.
AGATAAAAAAACTGGTTTTTAAACCAAAGCAGTTTTTTAATGATTCATGGTTTTTTAATGCAAACAATAAAACTAATGAATTATTGTCGGGTAATCGCTTTAATTGCAAAAATATATTTATCATCAGCAATCTTGGACAATTGAAAAAGGCTGAAGAGTTTATTAGGAGATATAATAAAAGGAATAACGGATTAATTGTGTTAGCTACCGAAAAAAATTTGCAAATGCCCAAGATAATTCTTGAGCAAATGGAAAAAAAATTATTTTCTTCAGCTAATTTATTAACTATACCTGTTTTCCCTAACGCATTTTCTTTCCAAAAAGCAGCCTGGTTCTATCATGTTTATAAGAAAATCGTAGAGATATCAAATGCTCAACATGCTTACTTTATGAGCTACGAGTATCATTATTCTATTTTCTTATCTTTATTCAAAAAAAACAATATTAGATGTTCTTTGATAGAAGAAGGTACTGGGACCTATAAAAAATTATCTCAGTCTAGCTTTGCTAATGTTAATTTCTTTTCAGGGTATTTTAATGCAATAAAATCTTTTCGCTATCCAGATTTACGATATGAAAAGGTTTATGGATCATTTCCAGAACTCTTGAAAGAGAGATTTCAAGCAAAAGAATTTATTGAATTCACCAATGCACCATCAGCAAAATTATCTCCAAAAGTTAATATCGTTATTGGTAAATATAACCTAACCAGCCATGATATCATTTATGTCAACCAAAAATATGCTATTAACCAGACTTTGTTTGCTAAAAGTTTAGTATCTATCCTTCAACGTTTAGAGAAAGATAAAGGTTCGAGAATATTTATTAAGCTTCATCCCAAAGAACCTGTTAAAAACGTGTCTATCATTAGCAAAGCTATCAAAGATGCTAAGTGTAAAGATATTGTTTTGATAACTGAACCTGATTTTTTAATAGAACCTGTCATAAAAAAATTCAAGATTAAGATGCTAATTGGTTTGACATCTTCTTCTTTAGTTTACTCTCCCTTAATTTCAAATAAATGTCAGCCTTACTCGATAGCACCGCTTATGCTTGAGTTATGTAACAATAAGCAATCTCGAAAAGGCATTATAACTCTGAGCCAGCACTTTGACATTTTGAAGAATTTTACAAACGTTAGAATCATATCATCTTTCAGCGATCCTATTTTTAAACATCAATAAAATTTGCAACTACAATTAAAAGGGCGTTTTGTAACGCCCTTTTTTATTGCGCTGAGCACTCTTATTTATAGAAAACATTATTAATTTGAGTGTGTTGTAATAAGTAATTGCGAAAATTATTTAATAATAACATGTCAGGTTTATGATGTTTTTTCCAGAAGCTGTTAAGGTTACCCTGGTAAGTTAATCCCTTCATGTCATAAATCGCTTTTCCCATCACTTTTAATGGCTTGTTGTGGATTAGCGCTGAAATACCCGCAGTACTATTAATCGTAATAACAGCCTTTGAATGGGTAAGTAACTTTGGCATTGATAAGTCATGTATATATATTATTCTTCCTTTGACATGGTATTTAGCTTCAAGCTTTTTAATTAGAGGACTATAGAGCCTGTGGCCCCGGTCCATTGGGTGGTGTTTAAATACCAAATAGTCCGAAGAGCATGCATATTTGCTGAAAGAATAAATAACTTCGTTTATATAGTCTCTAATGTCATCATATGGGCTGTGGTTTCTGATTTGACTATCGTTATAAACCTGTAATATTGCAAGAAAGTATTGATTATCAAGATTGTTCGTCAAATAATTAAGTCGCTTATGCTGTAATAGTGCATACCACTTCTTTCGATACCATGCACGTATCCAGCAACGTGCTTCATAAATGGGAGAGAATGATTTATGATGTCTGTAGTTCGGAAAATTTTTTTTATATAAACTTCCCATAAGATAATACCACGTCGCATGAATATTTCTTTTAGCTATAGATGGAATGAAATGTTTAATTTCTTTTTCTTCATAAGGTGGGTGGTTTCTATAGAAGTCAGGATCTTTAGGAAGTGTTGAAAAAGCATTTACCCCTTGTTTTTCTAAGGTAATAAAATGCGGCCTTAAATATCCTTCTTCAAAAACCAAAAATTGAATTTTCTTCGATTTTGACCATGAAGAGGCGGCTTGATGCAGAGGGCGGCAATCACCGAAACATATTATTGTGTCAAAATTATACTGCTCCCATGTTTTCTTTAGCCATGATGGGAACTCATGTACTGTTTGCGTATACCGTACATGCCTATTTTTACGATTGTAAAAATAATCTCCACCATTAAATATTACACTTGTGACTTCACGGTCCTGAGATATCAACCAATCTGCTAAATCTGAAAAAAATGGTCCCATTGGTCCTTGTAGCAAAAGATATTTTTTCCCACTGAGAAGCATCTCTACTGCAAAATTAGATGTTATATTTTTCATTTTGCTCGCACTCATTAAATAACAACTTTTATAACCATTTTTATTTTTCTTACTTTACGAGCTATCCAACTTATCAATCCTGACACAGCCTTCATCTCACCACGCGGCGCGCTCTTCAATACGCTGACCGCGTCCTCTACCGTTATGGGCTCCTGCCGGACCGGATGGATATAAGTTGGATACGCGATTAGCGCCTGATAAACCACATCATCCAGGCTCAGCTTGCGGGCGCGGCGCGGCAGGGTATGTTCATCATGCGTTAGCCCCCAACCGGCATAAAACGGCATTCCATAGCAGTAGACCTGTTTGCCGTGTAGCAGCGCCTCAAAGCCCGAAAGCGAGGTCATGGTGTGTAGCTCATCGGCTAGCTGGATGCAGTCGATAATGTCCGCATCCCGCGCTTCACAATCTGCCCATGCAGCCAGATCTTCCGGGGCAATTTGCCCCATGCGATTACCCACCACCACATCAGGATGGGGTTTGTAGATAACAAACGCGTCAGGATTGCGCTCGCGCACTGTTCGCAGTAAATCGCGGTTGGTGTTGATGGATAACGTGCCGGTGGCGATGGAGGCGTCGTCCTCTACCTGTCCGGGTACCAAGAGAACACGTTTACCCGTGGCCCTGGCAGGCAGTTGCCATGCGCCGCCGAGGTTATATTTGCTTAGCTTATGCGCCACCAGGCTCTGGCGTAACGCCTGCGCACGTTGGGACTGCGATGCGGTTAACGCACTGGCGTTGAGCAAATTTTCCAGGTCGCTGGGACGACGGGCGTCGTAGTAGATACCGGTTTTATCGAGCACCAGCGAGAGCGGAGGCAGTAAATCGGAACCCAGGCCTGATGAGCGAATAAAGCCATCTTCCATGCGCCATAGCGGCAGCGATTTTTGATTGGCTGAGGATTGCCACGTCGCTTCGCCGCGCGTACCCCACACCACGCAGGCGGTTGCGTCTTTACCGCGTTTTGAAAAGTTGAGGCGATTATCAGCGGTTTTAAGAAACGGCTTTAATACCGAGCATTTCCATAAGCTCAGGCCGGGTGCCCAGATATGGCCCGCGCGGGCTAAAATATGGCGGCGTTGTAGGGCCAACCATTCCATCACAATACGCAAGTCTGCGGGTTCGCCGGTTACCGGGTTGCGGTAGCGGGTATAACGCAGATAGGCGGCGGTGAACAGCGCGTCCAGCGTGGCAGGCTGCCGCCGCGCGGCAAGCATGGCGGCATTCGCATGGCGATCGTCTGTCAGGCCCCATCCGGCGTACCAGGGTTGCCCAAAACAGACAACGGGTTTACCCGCCATCAGGGCCTCAAAGCCGTACTGAGAGGTCACGACGTAGACTTTATCCATATGGCGCAGCAGCGACTGCGGGCTAACATCCTGAGCGAAAAGCTGGATTTGCGCGTCGTTGCGCAGCCCGGCGAAATAGCCTGCTTTTTTACCACACAGTACATCAGGGTGGACTTTCACCAGGATCCGCGCATCAGGGTTTTCACGCCGCGCGGTTTCCAGCATTTCTGTAAAACGTGAAGGGTCTGCATTGCCTTTGCTGACGGAGACATCGCCAACGGTTTGATCGACCACCAGCACCTGTTTGCCGGACCAGGCATCGGGGATCCAGGGCGCAGCCTGATTATATTTAGAGAGATCGTAGCTGACGATGTCCGCCATCAATTGGCGAGCCTCGTTTATCAGCGGCGCGTTGCCAGCGGTATCCTGAATCAGGGCTTCGAGCGTGCTTGGCGTAGAGGCGTCGTAATACATACCCTGGTAATCAACGACCATCGACAGCGGTGGGCAACCCGTTACGCCCAGCCCAAGCGAACGGATAAAACCATCCTCAAGACGCACGACAGGCAACCGGGCCGCTTGTGCCAGGTCGACAGGCTTACGGGCGCTGGGACGAAAGCCCCACACCGCAACGGCCTCAATACCCGGCGGGACCGGGCGTTGTGATGACAATTTTTGATGGGGTCCAGGCAAAAAGCTTTCGCGAAACGGAATGCGCCAGATACCACCGGAAAAAATGCCTAACACCGTGTATGCCTCTCCCTGATTAACCCTGCCCACGTAGGGGCAGGGCCGATGGTTACAACGTCAGAATAACTTTTGCCGCCACGGCCAGTTGGTACAGGATCGTGGAAATACCGCGCGTAACTTCGATGTTCTTCGACTCGTACTTCGGCAATACCATAATCTCGTCACCGGCACGCATTTCTTTAACGTCATCGGCGTTCAGCGCTTCACCGTTCTGGCGGATCACGATGATTTTGGAGTTACCCGATTTCTGCGTCAGGCCGCCGCATTTCTCGATGTACTCTTCCGGATCCAGGCCTTTCTCCCAGCTTACGGCGTTCGGGAACAGCACTTCGCCGTGAACTATCACCAGAGACGTTTTTTCCGGGATGCTAATCACATCGCCATCTTCCAGCAGTACCGAGTCGATGTTTTTCTCGTTCAGCACCACCTCGCCTTTAGGCACCACGGTGCGGGCTTTAGCCACAAAGCGGCTGACCAGCTGCGCTTCCTGCATGCGTAAGCGCGCTTCTTCTTGCGTGGATGATTGTGCGGAAAGCGAAGCCTGCTCCAGTTTTTGCAGGGATACGTCGAGCATCTCTTTTTGACGCAGCGCCACGGAGCGGCGGTACAGTTGGATGGCATCCATCTGCGACATGCTGTTCGGGCGCACCTGCGACAGGACCTGGCGCATCGTTGCGCCGTACGGCAGCACAATAGCGTGCTCGCCGGAGTGTGCGCCTTCTACACGTACCTGGATAGTGCCGGCATAGCGGTCGGAACTGACAACCAGTTTGTCGCCATCCTGCAAGGTGCGGCCCGGCGCAGAGCTCAGCGGATAATATTCGCTGCGCTTCATGGTGCCCTGCTGGCGAATAATCGTCATATGGGTGGCACCCGGCTTAGGCCGCGCCCAGCTCAGGGCTTCAGTCACAGGGATGGTGCTGTTGGCGAATTCAAAGTCATAGCTGTTGAACACGTCGCCTTCAACGCTAAAGGTGTGCTGGCGTGGGCCAACCACGATGGTGTCGCCATCGGAGAACTGCGACAGCGCCAGATTGCCGCTGAGCAGGAAGTCATACAGATTGACACGCGAGCGCACGCGGGTGCCGCGTTTGACGACAATATCCACATAGCTGCCGCGATCGCTGTCAACGCCGCCCGCTTTGCTCAGGTACGAAAGCAGCGAGTCAGACGCTACGCCGCCGTAAAGGCCAGGATTGCGGACATAGCCAGTGACGAACACTTTTACCGGCTGCGCCTGCACCAGCGAGGCATAGACGTTAACGTTCGCCTGGTACACTTCTTTCACTTTGCTGGTGACTAAAGCATTCAACTGCCCGTTAGTGATCCCGGCGACTTTCAGCGGGCCGACGTTAGGCAGGAAGATATTCCCTTTCGGATCCACCGTTAACGCGCCGTCGAAGCTGAAAGCGCCCCACAGGCGGATTTGGATGGTATCGCCCAGGCCAATCACGTAGCTCGGGTTAAAACCGATGCTGGCGCCGCTGTCTGCGGTAGAAGAAGTGAAAAGCTGGGCACCGAACATACGGCTCATTAACGCCGCGCTGGCGGGAGGAGGCGAGTTATCAAACCCATCGCTGGAAACGGCTGGTTGGTTCTGGCCAGGCAGCAGATCCGGCATTGGCGCGCCCGTGAGGTTAGGGTCGGCATTAATGCCAACGGCGTTAGCCTGTGCTAACTGACAGGCCAGGGCGACGCAAATCCATTTTAATAATTTCATAGCAAACTCAGTGATGACTCTTATTAATCTTTATGATCTTCAATAACCGCCAACAGCAGTTTTATGGTTCCGAACAGTAAACCGCACACCAGCAACCAGCTGGCGAGCAGGTAAGGAATATTCGGGAAGCGTGATTCTTCAGGACGTTGCGGCGAGCTGATCACAGACAGCACTTTCAGCTTACGGGCCGATTCAACGCGCGTTTTTTCAATTGACGTGAGCGCCAGCTTGTAGATTTCGGTATCAAACGCCACCTGGGATTTGATCTCTTCGAAATCCACCGCCATACGGTTGAGCTTATGGCCGTCCGGCGCGGTGATTTTGCTTTTCTCTTCGTCAATCTGGCTGGCAAGAGAATCAATGGCATTACGCGCGCTCACCACCTGCGGCGCATCTTCGCGCAGATAGGTCAGCAGGTTTCGCAGCTCGGCTTCCATCTGGATCTTCTGGCCCATCAGGGTGTTGACCAGGGTACTGGCGGCCAGCGCCTGAGCCTGCGGATCGAGCACGTTATTGCTGTTCTGATAAGTCAGCAGCAGGCGTTTGCTTTCATCCAGTTTGGCGCGCGCTTTTTCCATCTCGCTTTCGGCGAACTGCTGTTGGTCCCTGGCGATACGGTGGGAAAGTTCGTTAATAAAGCGCTCGGATTCTTTCAGTACCGCCTGGTTGAAGCGTTGCGCGAATTCCGGGGTGAAGCCCTGTGTCTGGATGGTTAACAGGCCGTTTTTATCATCCCAGGAGACCGCGATGCGGTTGCGGTAATAATCCAGAAACTTCTCTGCGGTCACGTGCTGCGGTAGATGATAGAGAAAATCCAGGCCGCTCTGGCTGAATGCCTCATGAAAGTTAAGTTGCTTATCGAGGATAGCCAGCATATCCGGCGAGTTGATGTACTCTTTCAGATACAGGGCATCTTCGACCGAGCTGGGATTGGATGCGCCTAACAGCAGCCCCACGTTGAGGCTGCTGCCGTCGATATCACTGGAACGCTTAATGGCTACGGTAGATTCGCTGACATAGCGTGGTTGGCTAAAAATCACCAGATAGATAATCAGCAGCGTCATTGGGATCAACACGACTAATTTTCCCAAATGTCGCTGAATAGTTTCCAGATTAATAACAGCCAATCTACGCTTTACCGCTGGAATACCGGTTCTTACTTTCTCAATAAACATGCCAGTTTCGTCATCTACAGGAGCGATTTACGCTCGGTTTCTTTTGCAGGAAATCCCTGTCAAATCATCAATTGAAAATACGTAATAAGCCGACGATGTCGTCATTTTCAGTGACCAGCAGCGAAGAGACGCGGCGTTTCTGCATAATCTCTTCGGCTTCCACCACCATCATTTGCGGGCTGATTGTCAGCGGTTGGCGCGTCATCATTTGTTCAGCGGTGGCCGTCAGGAAATCGTCATGTTTTTCCATAAAACGACGCAGGTCGCCGTCGGTGATAATTCCCGCCAGGCGTTGCGCTACGGTCACCGCCACCATGCCCTGGCAGCCGCTGGAGATTTCCTGGATGACTTTTTTAAAGTCGGCCTGGGCATCGATGGTAGGTACATGGCCCACCATGACATCGCTGACGCGGGTAAGCAGCCGGCGTCCTAAAGAACCGCCTGGGTGATAGCGGGCAAAATCGTCAGAGCGGAACTGCCGTTTTTCCATTAACGCAATGGCTAGCGCATCGCCAATCGCCATCGTGAGCGTGGTGGAGGTGGTCGGCGCAAGATTGTTGGGGCAGGCTTCGCTGTCCATATGCAATTCCAGCACCGCATCGGCATGTTTTGCGAGGGTGGATTGACCGTTGTTGGTGATGGCAACAATGCGATTGCCGAAATTTTTCAGCGACGGAATCAGCTTGAGGATCTCATCGGTTTCACCGCTGGCGGAAATCAAAATCAACAGATCGTAAGGCGTAATCATCCCCAGATCGCCGTGAAAGGCTTCAGCGGGATGAATAAAGAAACTGGGTGTGCCGGTGGAGGCCATCGTGGCGGACATCTTCCTGCCCACGTGCCCCGATTTTCCCATGCCGGACAGGATCACATGGCCTTTGCATTCCAGCATCATTTTAAGGGCGGTGGCGTATTGTGCCGCGTCGAGTTGGTGCGACAGCCTGGACAAGGCCTGGCCTTGTTCGCTTAAGGTGCGTTGAACCGAGCCAATCAGGGTTGCGTCCACAATGATTGGCGTTACGTCAATTTGGGATTGCTCAGGCATACTCATTCCTTTGAAAGATCGTCGCAGCGGGAGGCCGTGACTGAACTTAATCATTAAATTCGGTAATGAATCTTGGCGTATTTCGTCTACGGCGTCGTGCTTCAGGATTAGCGCTGAACAGCAATACTGGAGGGAATGAAGCAAATATTGCTAACGTTAATGTCAAACAAAGCATTCGCGTAGTACCAAAGTACTACAAGCAAGCGGAAAAGCAGGGGATTTTTAACACAGTAGAACTGTCGAAACAAGGACAATGAGAAAAATCTGACAATAGGGTTAAAGAGCGAAGAGATCGTTCAACCAATGTCCCCTGGTCCCTGTTTTACCCGGGGTAAAATTATCTCAATAAATCAAAGAAGTGCTCAACTGCTAATAATAGCAGTGGTGAAGGATAAAAAAATGGCCCTCTGCTTGAGGGCCATTTTCGTTACTTAGCGATACGTTTGTACTTGATACGCTTCGGCTCCAGCGCGTCAGCGCCGAGGGTGCGTTTTTTGTACTCTTCGTACTCGGTGAAGTTACCTTCGAAGAATTCCACTTTACCTTCATCCTGATAATCAAGGATGTGAGTAGCGATACGGTCAAGGAACCAACGGTCGTGCGAGATAACCATCGCGCAACCCGGGAATTCCAGCAGGGCGTTTTCCAGCGCGCGCAGGGTTTCGATATCCAGGTCGTTGGTCGGTTCGTCGAGCAGCAGCACGTTGCCGCCTACCTGTAGCAGCTTCGCCAGGTGCAGACGACCACGCTCACCACCGGACAGTTCGCCCACGCGTTTGCCCTGGTCGACGCCTTTGAAGTTAAAACGGCCCACATAGGCGCGGCTTGGCATTTCGGTGTTGCCGATACGCATGATATCCAGCCCGCCGGATACTTCTTCCCACACGGTTTTGCTGTTGTCCATGCTGTCGCGGAACTGATCCACAGACGCCAGCTTCACGGTTTCACCCAGGGTGATGGTGCCGCTGTCCGGCTGTTCCTGGCCTGACATCATGCGGAACAGGGTGGATTTACCCGCGCCGTTTGGACCGATGATGCCGACAATCGCGCCTTTCGGTACTGAGAAGGTCAGATCGTCGATCAGCAGGCGATCGCCATAGGATTTACGCAGGTTAGTCACTTCAACCACTTTATCCCCCAGGCGTGCTCCCGGCGGAATAAACAGTTCGTTGGTTTCGTTACGTTTCTGGTATTCGGTATTGTTAAGCTCTTCAAAACGCGCCAGACGGGCTTTGCCCTTAGACTGACGGCCTTTCGCGCCCTGGCGTACCCACTCCAGCTCTTTCTCAATGGACTTACGGCGAGCCGCTTCCTGAGACGCTTCCTGAGCCAGACGCTGATCTTTCTGCTCCAGCCAGGAGGAGTAGTTGCCTTCCCACGGAATACCTTCGCCACGGTCCAGCTCCAGGATCCAACCGGCAACGTTATCGAGGAAGTAACGGTCGTGGGTAATGGCCACGACGGTGCCTTCGAAGTCGTGCAGGAAGCGTTCGAGCCAGGCCACGGATTCCGCATCCAGGTGGTTGGTCGGTTCGTCGAGCAGTAGCATGTCTGGCTTTTCCAGCAGCAGACGGCACAGCGCGACGCGGCGGCGTTCACCCCCGGAGAGATTGGCGATTTTGGCATCCCAGTCCGGCAGGCGCAGCGCATCGGCGGCACGCTCCAGTTGGGTGTTCAGGTTGTGGCCGTCGTGGGCATGGATGATCTCTTCGAATTTGCCCTGTTGCGCGGCAAGTTTATCGAAGTCGGCGTCCGGTTCAGCGTATTTGGCATACACTTCATCGAGGCCTTTCAGGGCGTTAACCACTTCGGCAACCGCTTCTTCCACGGATTCACGTACGGTATGTTCGGTGTTGAGCTGTGGCTCCTGCGGCAGGTAACCGATTTTAATGCCAGGCTGCGGACGCGCTTCGCCTTCGATATCGGTATCAATGCCCGCCATGATGCGCAGCAGGGTAGATTTACCGGCCCCGTTCAGGCCCAGTACCCCGATTTTTGCACCGGGGAAGAAGCTCAGAGAGATGTTTTTAAGAATATGGCGTTTCGGCGGAACCACTTTGCCGACACGATGCATGGTATAAACGAATTGAGCCACGTTGCGACTTCGCCTCTTTATATTCATTGGTGATGTGATTAGTGGCGAAGTGTAGCCTTTTTCCCTGGCTAATCCCAGCATCGTGGGCGCGGAGTGTTAGCTCGCCCGCAGCCCGCGGCAAAAGTAAAAAAGTGTCCGCGACGTGGCGCAACCGCAATCCCCTGGTTAGCATAAAGTATCGTATTACAGCGGCATGATGCCGCAGCCGTTAATCCATCATGAGGGATTTCGAGTGATGAAAGCTAAACAGACCGCCTGGCGAGTGCTGACTGCGGGCGTGTGTCTGATGACCATCAGCCAGACGGTATGGGCTGATTCGCTGGAAGCGCAGCGCAGCCGCTACGCCCAGGTGAAGCAGGCATGGGATAACCGCCAGATGGATACCGTGGCGCAACTGATGCCCACCCTGACCGAGTATCCGCTCTATCCCTATTTGCAGTACCGCCAGTTAACCGACGATCTCATGAATCAGCCGGCGTTGACCGTTACGCAGTTCGTCCGCGCTAACCCAACGCTGCCCCCCGCCCGGACCCTGACCAACCGGTTTGTCAATGAACTGGCGCGCCGGGAAGACTGGCGCGGGCTGCTGGCCTTTAGTCCGCAGGCGCCTTCCGCGACGGAAGCGAAATGCAACTATTACTATGCGAAGTGGAACACCGGCGATACCGTTACCGCGTACAGCGGGGCGAAAGAGATCTGGTTGACCGGGAAGAATTTACCGTCGGCCTGCGACCGCTTGTTTTCCGCCTGGCGCAGTTCCGGACAGCAGGATCCGCTGGCGTACCTTGAGCGCATCCGGCTGGCAATGAAAGAGGGCAATACTCGCCTCGTCAGCAATCTGGCGTCGCAGATGCCTGCGGATTACCAGACCGTCTCCAGCGCCCTTGTCAGCCTGGCGAACGATCCTAATAGCGTGCTGACCTTTGCCCGAAGCGTCGGCTCGACCGATTTTACCCGCCAGATGGCGGCAGTGGCTTTTGCCAGCGTGGCGCGCCAGGATGCAGAAAATGCCCGGTTGATGATCCCATCGCTGGTGCAGGCGCAACAGCTTAACGACGCGCAGGCACAGGAGTTGCGCGATTTGGTGGCGTGGCGTCTGATGGGCAACGACATCACCAGCGAGCAGGCCCGCTGGCGCGACGATGTGATTATGCGTTCGGAGTCGACGTCGCTTATCGAGCGGCGAATTCGTATTGCGCTGGGCACGGGCGATCGTGTCGGGCTGAATACCTGGCTGGCGCGGCTGCCGATGGAAGCCAAAGAAAAGGACGAGTGGCGCTATTGGCAGGCTGATTTACTGCTGGAGCGCGGACGCACTGAAGAAGCCAATCAAATCCTGCGCTCGCTGATGCAGCAGCGCGGCTTTTACCCAATGGTAGCGGCCCAGCGGCTGAATGAAGATTATCCGTTGCGGGTGGATAAAGCCCCGAAAATGGACGCTGCATTATTCCAGGGGGCTGAGATGGCCCGGGTGCGCGAGCTGATGTATTGGGGGCTGGATAACACCGCGCGCAGCGAATGGGCGAACCTGATCACCAGCCGCCCCAGCCAGGAGCAGGCGGCGCTGGCGCGTTATGCGTTTGACCGCGACTGGTGGGATCTCAGCGTGCAGGCCACCATTGCCGGTAAGCTGTGGGATCATCTGGAAGAGCGTTTCCCGCTGGCTTATGAAAACCTGTTCAAGCGCTACGTCAGCGGTAAAGACATTTCACAAAGCTACGCGATGGCGATTGCCCGCCAGGAGAGCGCCTGGAACCCGAAAGTGCGCTCGCCGGTTGGCGCGTCGGGGCTGATGCAAATCATGCCCGCCACCGCCACCCATACCGTGCAGAAGTTTGGTATTTCTGGTTACAGCGGCGTGAATCAGCTGCTTGACCCAGAAACCAATATCAATATCGGTACTCAGTATCTGGAATCGGTGTATCAGCAGTTTGGCGATAACCGCATTTTCGCCTCGGCGGCGTATAACGCCGGGCCGGGCAGGGTACGCACATGGCTTGGCAACAGCGCAGGCAGGATCGACGCGGTGGCGTTTGTCGAAAGTATTCCGTTCTCAGAAACCCGCGGCTATGTGAAAAACGTGCTGGCTTATGACGCCTACTACCGTTATTTCATGGGCGATAAACCGGTTCTGATGACCCAGAATGAGTGGCAACGTCGTTACTGATGATGAGCAATATGTTATGCTGCTGTACTAGTTAAATAGTATGAAGGTAGGGCGGCATAACATGACTCAACAATCACCCTGGTCTGCAGCGCAGGATGAACAGAGCCAACAGGAATGGCTACGTTTTGTGGATCTCCTGAAGCAGTCCTTCGACAACCAGCTTCATCTTCCTTTATTAACGCTGCTCCTGACGCCGGACGAACGGACGGCGCTGGGAACGCGCGTGCGTATTATTGAAGAATTGCTGCGCGGCGAGATGAGCCAGCGCGAACTGAAAAGCGAGCTGGGCGCGGGGATCGCCACGATTACGCGCGGCTCTAATAGCCTGAAGTCTGCCCCGGTGGAGTTACACGCCTGGCTTGAAGAGATCCTGCTGAAAACTCAGCGGTAAACGGCGTTGTGAAACGGCGATAACGCCAGCACTACCGCCTGATGGTAAACGCTGCTACGGGTCAGCGCGCCGGCGGTAAACACGCCAATCGCGCCTTCTTTACGGCCGATTTCATTAATACCGGTATACGCCGACATCACCGGCCCGAGGGCCTGGCCCGCGCGCACTTTTTCCAGGATCACGGCGGGAAGGGGCAGCGTGGCGGATCGCGCTTCACCGCGCTGCTGCGCATTTTCAATGACCACCCAACTGAAGGTGCTGTCGTCGTCAATGCCGGCTTCAATTGCCACCCAGAAATCAGCGTCCGGGCACTGCGAGCGGGCATTGGCGACGCGATTGCGTGCGCCGAGCCGCGTTTCATGACTTCCAAAAGGCTGTTCCGGCACGCCGCTCTCGACGTCCACTGAGGTGATGTGGCAGGATCCTGATGTAAATATCTCGTTAAATGCCTGCAGAATCGCCTGAATTTTGGCGGGATTAGTGGTAGCGCAGATAACGTGGTACATAATGTTTAACGTCTCGTCTCAATCAATATCGTCGCAGTATAACGGATAAAAAGCATGTTACAGGTATACCTTGTTCGTCACGGTGAAACGCAGTGGAATGCAGAGCGTCGCATTCAGGGCCAGTCTGACAGCAAACTCACCGAGAAAGGTGAGCGCCAGGCTTTTCAGGTGGGGGAGCGCGTCAAAACGCTGGGCATTACCCACGTGATTGCCAGCGATCTGGGGCGGACGCGCCGCACGGCGGAAATTATCGCCGATGCCTGCGGCTGCGAAGTGACTTACGATCCGCGTCTGCGCGAGCTGGATATGGGCGTACTGGAACAGCGCCATATTGATGCGTTAACCGAAGAGGAAGAAGGCTGGCGTCGTCAGCTGGTTAACGGCACTGCCGATGGCCGTATTCCTGATGGCGAATCGATGCTTGAACTCAGCGAGCGGATGCATGCCGCGCTGAATGCGTGCCTGTCACTGCCGAAAGGTAGCCGTCCGCTGTTGGTCAGCCACGGGATGGCGCTGGGTTGCCTGGTGAGTACCATTCTTGGCCTGCCGGCCTGGGCGGAGCGCCGCTTGCGGTTGCGTAACTGCTCGATTTCACGCGTGGATTACCAGGAAAGCGCCTGGCTGGCGTCGGGATGGGTAGTGGAAACAGCGGGCGACGTCTCGCATCTGGACGCTCCCGCGATGGATGAGTTACAGCGCTAAGCGCGGCGGACCGGGATCAGATAGTCGCAACGCAACTGGATTGGGCGCTCGCCACGTTTGGCATCTTCAGCGGGGAAGTAGCGCTCAATATCTACGCCGCGACGGCGCGTAAGGCCCAGCTTCGGCATCACGGTGCCATACAGGAAAAAGATATATTCCTGCAAGCCGGTTCCCAGCCCTTCATAGGTAAACTGCACATAATCGCCGCCTTCTACCGTCACCGGATGGCAATCCTGAATATGGCCGTTGATCAGATCGGGCGACAGGGCGGTGGTGTAAAGCACTTCCTGATCGTCGTCTCTTTCCAGGCTTGGGCGGGATTCATTCAGTCCATACAGCACGGGCGGAATATCCGGTGAATTCCCCAGAAACGCTTCCCAGAACTGAACGCGCATTTCGTGGCGTAATTCAGCCATCTCCTCCAGAGAGCAGACGTAGCTTTGGGTTAGCCCTGTCAGGTGCAATACGGGAAGCGTGACGAATTCATGGACAGGAAGCGGTGAATTATCCAGGCTGAGCGGCGAACGCATACCCTGCGCATTCCAGTCAGGTGAGCGGCGGTAAAGCGCTGGCGTCACTGAGAACTGTTTTTTAAAGGCCCGGGTAAAGGTTTGTTGCGAATCAAAGCGGTATTGTAACGCGATATCCAGAATAGGCCGCGAGGTCAAACGCAGGGCGACAGCAGATTTAGACAGGCGGCGCGCCCGAATATAAGCGCCGATAGCATGGCCCGTCACTTCTTTGAACATTCTTTGCAGATGCCACTTGGAATAACCGGCTTTCGTTGCCACATTATCGAGAGACAGGGGTTGATCAAGATGGCCTTCCAGCCAACTTAGCAAATCGCGAATAATCCCGGCCTGATCCATACATTTTCCTCATCCATAATACACCTGGGTGTTTTCGGTAGCGGATAGTAGCATTGTTTAGTCTTTTAGCGATGGGTGTTTTTTTTAACAAAATGTGCCAGATTTGGCCTTAATATATTCTCAAATTAATAATAACGTGAAATTTAAAGATATTTATATCATCAACATTCTCAATTGGTAACAATATGAAATATAAAGCATTAACCCTGGCAGCATTCTGCTTGGGCCTGAGCGCGAGTGTGAACGCGGAAGAAATTGGCTCGGTGGATACCGTATTCAAGTGGTTAGGCCCGGACCATAAAATCGTGGTTGAAGCCTTTGACGATCCCGATGTGCAAAACGTGACCTGTTATATTAGCCGTGCCAAAACCGGTGGTATTAAAGGCGGGCTGGGGCTGGCAGAAGACACGTCCGATGCAGCCATTTCCTGTCAGCAGGTGGGGCCGATTACGCTTTCGGAAAAAATCAAAAGCGGCAAAGCGCAGGGTGAAGTGGTGTTCCGAAAACGCACTTCGCTGGTATTCAAGAAACTTCAGGTGGTGCGTTTTTATGATATGAAACGTAACGCCCTCATTTATCTCACTTACTCCGATAAAGTGGTGGACGGTTCGCCGAAAAACGCGCTCAGCGCCGTGCCAATCATGCCGTGGAATAGCCCGCAACAACCATAAAGGAATATCCGGATGACCCCTTCCCTGATCTGGCTGGTGGAAGACGAAATCAGCATCAGCGAAACGCTGGGTTATGTGTTGCAGCAGGAAGGGTTCCGCGTGCGGACTTTCGAGCGCGCCCTGCCAGCGCTGGCCGTGTTTCATGCCGAACCGCCGGATTTGGCCATTCTGGATGTCGGGTTACCGGATATCAGCGGATTTGAACTGTGCCGCCAGCTACTCGCGAAAAACCCGGCGTTACCCGTACTATTTTTAACGGCCCGCAGCGATGAAGTCGATAAACTGCTGGGGCTGGAAATGGGCGCAGACGACTATGTGGCGAAGCCTTTCTCGCCGCGCGAAGTTTGCGCGCGCGTACGCACTATTTTGCGCCGCGTGAACCGCGTAAAAGAACCTGAAAGCGTACTGAGAATCGGTTCTTTTGAGCTGAATACCCTTGCGGCATCCGTTGTCTGGTGCGGCGTACCGTTGAAACTCACCCGCTACGAATACCTGCTGATGAAAATGCTGCTGGAGGCACCGGGACGCGTGTTCTCGCGCCAGCAGCTGATGGATCACGTCTGGCAGGATGCCCAGGAAAGCTTCGATCGCACCGTTGATACGCATATCAAAACCCTGCGGGCCAAATTACGCGAGATCAATCCGGCGTTATCGCCCATTAACACCCATCGGGGTTTAGGCTACAGCCTGGTGGTGTGTTAATGCGCCTCGGAATGCGCTTGCTGCTGGGCTATTTTTTGATTGTCGCCGTGGCGGCGTGGTTTGTGATTTCTATCTTTGGTGAAGAGATCAAACCCGGTGTGCGCCGCGCCACCGAAGGCATGCTCAACGACTCCGCCACGCTGTTAGCCGAAATCGCCCGTGATGATCTGCTCTCCGGCCAGCCTGAGCAGGGGGAACTGGCGCGCGCATTCGCCCGGCTGAATCGCCATCCGGTCAGGGCGAACATCTCCGGCATCATTAAAGACAAAAATGAGTACCGCGTTTATCTCACGGACGCCACAGGAAAGGTGGTTTATGACTCATCGGGCCAGGCGCTGGGGCAGGATTATTCACGCTGGAACGATGTCTGGCTGACGCTGCGCGGGAAGTATGGCGCGCGCAGTTCTCCACGCGATCCCAACGATCCAGAAAGTTCGGTGATGTATGTGGCGGCACCCGTCAGAAATAATGACAAGATTATCGGCGTTCTGTCGGTAGGGAAACCGAACAGCGCTCTGGAGCCGGTGATCCGCCGCAGTCAACGGCGGATCCTGATTGCCGGCGCGGCATTGTTGGGGATCGCATTATTAATCGGCCTGGGCGTGGCGCTGTGGATCAATCGTTCTATCAGTAAACTGGTGCGCTACGCCGACGCCGTCACCCAGGATCGGCCTGTGCCGTTGCCCAATCCCGGCAGCAGCGAATTGCGCAAGCTGGCCCACGCGCTGGAAAATATGCGCGTTCGCCTGGAAGGTAAAAATTATATTGAGCAGTACGTTCACGCGTTAACCCATGAGCTGAAAAGCCCGCTTGCCGCCATTCGCGGCGCGGCGGAGATCCTGCGTGAAGCGCCGCCGCCGGATGTCATCACCCGGTTTAGCGACAATATCCTTCAGCAAAATCTTCGGATGCAGCAACTGATAGAAAAGCTGCTCCAACAGGCCAAACTGGAAAATAAGCTGGAAATCCATCGTACGCCGATTGAAGTCGCCTCGCTGTTTGAGATGCTGATGGAAAACCATGCCCCGCAGGCGGCCACACGCGGCATCAGATTGCTGGTAGGCGATGGCAGCGCGACGGGCATTGTGGTTGCGGGTGACAGGGAACTGCTTGCGCAGGCGTTAAGCAGCCTGATTGATAACGCGATAGATTTTACCCCGCCAGGCGGTACGGTGGAGGTGCGGGCAGCCCAACAGAATGAGGAATGCCTGGTGACCGTCACGGATACCGGCAGCGGTATTCCTGATTTTGCCCTGGAGCGAGTATTCGAACGTTTTTATTCTTTGCCGCGTAGCCACGGCATGAAAAGCAGTGGCCTGGGGCTGGCGTTTGTCCAGGAGGTGACCCGGCTTCATTTGGGTAACGTTACGCTTCGCAACAGGCCAGAAGGTGGTGTGGAAGCCTGCATTCATTTGCCGGTGGCCTGACTTCACCTGAACTTCACATAACTTCATTTAGCCCCCATTTTCACTGCGTACAGTGCCCTCAATTCACAGGAGGGCTTATGCTGAAATCACCGTTATTAATCAAAATTGGGGTTCTGATCGGCAGCGTTATTTTATTGCTGCTGCCGCTATCGATGCTGAAAGGCTTAATTAACGAACGTTCGCAATATCGCGACGATGTCAAAAATTCTCTCGAGCAAAGCACCAGTGGCCCGCAAAAACTGCTGGGTCCGCTCATTGCGCTACCCATTACGGAAATGATCTCGGTGCAGGAAGGAGGCAAAGAGGTCACGAAGCCGTCGAGTTTTATTCATTATTATTTGCCCGATGATCTGGTGATTGATGGAAATCAGCAAATCGAGACGCGCCATATCGGCATTTATGATGGACAAGTTTGGTCTACGGCCATGAAAGTCCGTGCCGTTTTTAATACCGGAAAATTTAATGAATGGCGCAAGCCCGGTTTTGAAATCGGTAAGCCATTTATTGTGCTTGCCGTTGGTGATTCACGCGGTATCGGGAAAGTCGGAAAGGTGACCATTAACGATAACGCGCTCCCCGAGATTGAACCGGGTACAGGGCTGGCTTCCCTGAAGCAGGGGGTACACGTAAATATTCCCGATAGCCTTTATCAGGATGACCAACTCAATCTGGCATTTTCCATGGAATTAACCGGGACAGGTTCTTTTTCCGTCGTGCCGCTGGGCCGAATGAGCCAGTTATCGCTCACCAGTGACTGGCCGCACCCAGGATTCCTTGGCGACTTCCTGCCGCGGGAACGTGAAGTCAGCGCCAGTGGTTTTAAAGCGTTATGGAGGAGCACCTGGTTTGCTAACAACATCAACACCACGTTTGAAGAGGGTGGGGATTTATACCGTGAAATTAATGGATTGCCCGCCTTTAGCGTGACGCTGGAAACCCCAGCCGATCAGTATCAGCTTATCGACCGGGCGGTAAAATATGCGGTGCTGCTGATTGCCATGACATTTATGGCGTTCTTTATCTTTGAAACCTTAACGGCAACCATGATGCACCCGATGCAGTATCTGTTGGTTGGGATGTCACTGGTGATGTTCTATCTGGTGTTGCTGGCGCTGTCTGAACACATTGGATTTAATCTGGCGTGGCTAAGCGCCAGTCTCGTTTGTGCTCTGATAAACGGTTTTTATCTACAGGCCGTCATGAAAGGGTGGAAGCGAAGCCTGGCCTTCAGCGCAGGGCTGTTAACACTGGATGCGGTGTTGTGGCAATTGCTACGTTCGCAGGAAAGCGCCCTGCTGTTGGGGGCGGCGGTATTGCTGGTAGTCCTGACAACAGTGATGTTCCTGACGCGTCATATCGACTGGTACGCGTTATCAAAGCGCACGCCGCGATTAAAACCGCAGGTAGCAGAAGGGGACGAGCGGGAAAGATTGTGGAAGTAAAGTAAAGCAAAAAGGGCGGAATTTCCGCCCTTTTTATCTGTCGCTGCTGGCCGGGTTATTCCTGCAGATCGCCGCAGAAACGGTAACCTTCGCCGTGGATGGTGGCGATGATTTCCGGGGTATCCGGGGTTGATTCGAAATGCTTACGAATGCGGCGGATAGTGACGTCGACAGTACGATCGTGCGGTTTAAGCTCACGACCCGTCATTTTCTTCAGCAGTTCTGCGCGGGACTGAATCTTGCCCGGATTTTCACAGAAGTGCAGCATGGCGCGGAATTCGCTACGCGGCAGCTTATACTGTTCACCGTTAGGGCTCACCAGCGAACGGCTGTTGATGTCCAGCTCCCAACCGTTGAACTTATAGCTTTCAACATTGCGACGCTCTTCGCTGATGGTGCCAAGATTCATGGTACGCGACAGCAGATTACGTGCGCGAATGGTGAGTTCACGCGGGTTGAATGGCTTAGTGATATAGTCGTCCGCGCCGATTTCGAGGCCGAGAATTTTATCGACTTCATTATCGCGGCCGGTCAGGAACATCAGCGCCACGTTGGCTTGCTCACGCAGTTCGCGCGCCAGCAACAGGCCGTTTTTGCCCGGCAGGTTGATGTCCATGATCACCAGGTTGATGTCATTGTCAGAGAGGATCTGATGCATCTCAGCGCCATCGGTGGCTTCAGACACATCGTAGCCTTCTGCTTCGAAAATGCTTTTTAACGTGTTGCGTGTTACCAACTCGTCTTCAACAATAAGAATGTGCGGGGTCTGCATGTTTGCTACCTAAAATTGCCAACTAAATCGAAACAGGAAGTACAAAAGTCCCTGACCTGCCTGGTACATACTGAAAATTAACATGCCCGGCGTAACATGACTAAAGTACGTAATTGCGTTCTTGATGCACTTTCCATCAACGTCAACAACATCATTAGCTTGGTCGTGGGTACTTTCCCTCTGGACCCGACGGTGTCAAAAACGGCTGCCATCCTAACCATTTTAACAGCAACATAACAGGCTAAGAGAACGGCGACACCTAATAAAACTACGCTTCGTTGACATATATCAAATTCAATTGTAGCACGATAACAATTTCTTGAAATCATCGTCGCTGAATACTCGGGATAATCACAATTTTGCAAACTATCCGATAGTTTCATGCGTTAACTAATTAATAGACTGAATCCAATTTTAAGGCAATATCTTAATAAAATTTATTCATGCTAAACAGAATGATATCATACTTTTATTAACATATTGCTTGAAGCTTTTATAGAAGAAAACTTAAATAATCCTGATAAAACACCTTGTTCAAATACTGCGCTTTTTGTTATCGCAATGTAAATTCTCGCCGCGTAATATGTTGAGCTCTATCACGTTTTTTTGTCATTTATTGGCATGAGAGAACTGAATGCTATTTCCAATAATTCTGGTATCACCCGCCAGACCAGAAAATGTCGGTGCCGCTGCGCGGGCAATGAAAACGATGGGTTTTAGTGAGTTGCGCATTGTTGCCAGCGACGCCCACTTACAACCTGCTGCACGGTGGGTCGCCCATGGTGCGGGCGATATTATTGATAATGTTAAAATTTACCCGACACTTGCCGATGCGGTTGCCGACGTTGACTTTGTCGTTGCGACCACCGCACGAAGCCGGGCGAAGTTTCATTATTACGCCACGCCGGAGCAACTGGTGCCGTTATTGCAAGAAAAGCAACAATGGATGAGCCGAATTGCGCTGGTATTTGGCCGGGAAGATTCCGGTCTGACGAATGATGAATTATCACTGGCAGATATTTTAACGGGCGTGCCTATGGTTGCGGATTACCCTTCACTAAACCTGGGGCAGGCAGTCATGGTGTATTGCTATCAATTAGCATCATTAATGCAAACGACGCGGGAAGAGAGCGAACCGGTGCCGGGACAGCAACTTGACGCGTTGCGCCGTCGCGTTAGCGTATTGCTTGAAAAACTCGACGTTCAGGATGACAACAAAATGTCTGACTGGCTGACTCAGCGTTTAGGGCTTCTTGAACAGCGCGATACCGCCATGTTGCACCGTTTACTGCACGATATCGAAAAAAAACTCACAGAGTAAAACTCTGCCTTTTAAGCAATCCATGGTGATAAGGTTGGGGTTATTCGCCGTTCACTCGTCGTATCCGATATTTTATGACCCGGCGGCAGAATGGTGAGTGATGGTTGCGAAAAGTGACTAAATGAGAAATTCATTGACTTGGCGCAACAGATACTTTAACCAATAGGGTACAGCAACAGAAATTAGATACAGAGCACACAACATCCATGACTCGCATCAGCCTGAACACCATTATTACAACCACCACCATTACCACAGGTAACGGGGCGGGCTGACGCGTACAGGAAAAACTGAAAAAAGCCCGCACCTGAACAGTGCGGGCTTTTTTTTCGACTAGAAATCAAGGGGTAATACCATGCGAGTGTTGAAATTTGGCGGTACATCAGTGGCGAATGCGCAACGTTTTCTGCGCGTAGCCGACATTCTGGAAAGTAATGCCAGACAGGGGCAGGTGGCGACGGTTCTCTCTGCCCCGGCGAAAATTACTAACCATCTGGTGGCAATGATTGAAAAAACCATTGGGGGTCAGGATGCGCTGCCGAATATCAGCGATGCCGAAAAAATCTTTGCCGATCTGCTTAACGGCCTGGCCGCTGAGCAACCCGGTTTCCCTCTGGCGCAACTCAAGGCTCTGGTCGACCACGAATTTGCCCAGATTAACCATATCCTGCACGGCATCAGCCTTCTTGGGCAGTGCCCGAACAGCATCAATGCGGCGCTGATTTGCCGTGGTGAAAAATTGTCGATTGCCATTATGGCGGGCCTGCTTGAGGCGCGCGGCCATAAGGTCAGCGTTATCGACCCGGTTGAAAAACTGCTGGCGGTGGGCCATTACCTCGAATCGACAGTGGATATCGCTGAATCCACCCGTCGTATCGCCGCCAGCCGTATTCCCGCCGATCATATGATCCTGATGGCCGGTTTTACTGCCGGGAATGAGAAGGGCGAGCTGGTGGTGCTGGGCCGTAACGGTTCTGACTATTCCGCCGCCGTGCTGGCCGCCTGTTTGCGCGCCGACTGTTGTGAGATCTGGACTGACGTCGACGGCGTATATACCTGCGACCCGCGCCAGGTGCCGGACGCCAGGCTACTGAAATCGATGTCGTATCAGGAAGCCATGGAGCTTTCCTATTTCGGCGCAAAAGTTCTCCACCCCCGCACTATCGCCCCTATCGCCCAGTTCCAAATCCCCTGTCTGATTAAAAATACCGGCAACCCGCAAGCGCCAGGCACTCTGATTGGCGCCAGCAGCGATGAAGACGGCCTGCCGGTGAAGGGCATCAGTAACCTGAATAATATGGCGATGTTCAGCGTCTCCGGTCCGGGGATGAAAGGCATGATCGGCATGGCGGCGCGTGTGTTTGCGGCGATGTCCCGCGCAGGTATTTCAGTGGTGCTGATCACCCAGTCTTCGTCTGAATACAGCATCAGCTTCTGCGTGCCGCAGGCCGACAGCGTGCGGGCGCAGCGGGCGATGCAGGATGAGTTTTATCTGGAGCTGAAAGAAGGATTGCTGGAGCCGCTGGCGGTAATGGAGCGTCTGGCGATTATCTCCGTCGTCGGCGACGGTATGCGCACCCTGCGCGGCATCTCCGCCAAGTTCTTCGCGGCGCTGGCACGCGCCAATATCAACATCGTGGCGATTGCCCAGGGCTCGTCTGAACGCTCCATTTCGGTGGTAGTCAGCAATGATGATGTCACCACCGGCGTGCGCGTCACTCATCAGATGCTGTTCAACACCGATCAGGTGATTGAAGTGTTTGTGATTGGCGTCGGCGGGGTCGGCGGGGCGCTGCTGGAGCAGCTTAAGCGCCAGCAGGCGTGGCTGAAGCAGAAGCATATCGATTTACGGGTGTGCGGCGTTGCCAACTCAAAAGCGCTGTTGACTAACGTTCATGGTCTGGATCTGGAAAACTGGCGCGATGCGCTGGGCCAGGCATCGGAGCCGTTCAATCTTGGCCGCCTGATCCGCCTGGTGAAAGAGTATCACCTGCTCAACCCGGTGATCGTTGACTGTACCTCTAACCAGGCGGTGGCCGATCAGTACGCGGATTTCCTGAGCGAAGGTTTCCACGTGGTCACCCCGAATAAGAAAGCCAATACCTCCTCGATGGATTACTACCATCAGTTGCGTCAGGCGGCGGCGAAATCACGCCGTAAATTCCTCTACGACACCAACGTCGGCGCGGGCCTACCGGTTATCGAAAACCTCCAGAACCTGCTGAACGCCGGTGACGAGCTGCAACGCTTCTCCGGCATTTTATCCGGCTCGCTGTCGTTTATTTTCGGCAAGCTGGACGAGGGGATGAAACTCTCCGAAGCCACCGCCACAGCGCGTGAAATGGGCTATACCGAGCCGGATCCGCGCGACGATCTCAGCGGCATGGACGTGGCGCGTAAATTGTTGATTCTGGCACGTGAGACCGGGCGCAGCCTGGAACTTTCAGATATTGTCGTTGAACCGGTGCTCCCGGCGAGTTTTGACGCGGAAGGCGACGTCGCCAGCTTTATGGCTCGCCTGAACCAACTGGATGATGACTTTTCTTCCCGGGTGGCGCAGGCGCGTGATGAAGGCAAAGTTCTGCGCTATGTTGGCCTTATCGAAGAAGATGGCACCTGCCGTGTGAAAATTGCTGCCGTAGATGGCAACGATCCGCTGTATAAAGTTAAAAACGGCGAAAACGCCCTGGCGTTCTATAGCCACTATTATCAGCCGCTGCCGCTGGTACTTCGGGGTTACGGCGCGGGTAACGATGTGACTGCCGCAGGCGTGTTTGCCGATTTGCTGCGTACCCTGTCATGGAAGTTAGGAGTTTAAAATGGTCAAAGTATATGCCCCAGCCTCCATTGGGAATGTCAGCGTGGGGTTTGATGTATTAGGCGCGGCGGTGACGCCCGCCAGCGGCGAGCTGTTGGGCGATTGCGTCACGGTTGAGGCGGCGGAGCAGTTTTCGCTGACCAATCGCGGGCAATTCGTCAGCAAATTGCCCAGCGAGCCGCGTGAAAACATCGTCTATCAGTGCTGGGAGCGTTTTTGCCAGGAGATCGGCAAAACCGTGCCGGTGGCGATGACCCTGGAAAAGAATATGCCGATCGGCTCCGGTCTGGGCTCCAGCGCCTGTTCCGTGGTGGCGGGCCTGATGGCGATGAATGAATTTTGCGGCAAGCCGCTTAACGATACGCGCTTGCTGGCGCTGATGGGCGAACTGGAAGGGCGCATCTCCGGCAGCATTCATTACGACAACGTCGCGCCCTGCTTTTTAGGCGGGTTGCAGTTGATGCTGGAAGAGAACGGCATTATCAGCCAGCAGGTGCCAGGCTTTGATGAGTGGCTGTGGGTCATGGCCTATCCGGGTATTAAGGTTTCCACCGCCGAAGCGCGGGCGATTTTACCGGCGCAGTATCGCCGCCAGGATTGCATCGCTCACGGGCGTTACCTGGCGGGCTTTATTCACGCCTGCCACACCCGCCAGCCGCTGCTGGCGGCGAAGCTGATGCGCGATGTGATTGCCGAACCGTATCGCACCAAACTGCTGCCGGGCTTTAGCCAGGCGCGTCAGGCCGCTGCCGATATCGGGGCGCTGGCCTGCGGGATTTCCGGCTCCGGTCCGACCCTGTTTGCGGTGTGCGATAACCCGGAAACGGCGCAGCGCATGGCGGACTGGCTGCAACAACACTACCTGCAAAATCAGGAAGGCTTTGTACATATTTGCCGTCTGGACACGGCTGGCGCACGAGTACTGGGATAACGCATGAAACTTTATAATCTGAAAGATCACAACGAACAGGTCAGTTTTGCGCAGGCCGTTACGCAAGGACTTGGCAAAAACCAGGGGCTGTTTTTCCCGCACGATTTACCGGAATTCAGCCTCACTGAAATCGACGAGATGCTGAAGCTGGATTTCGTCTCGCGCAGCGCAAAAATCCTCGCGGCGTTTATTGGCGATGAAATCCCGCAACAGATCCTGGAAAACCGCGTGCGCGAAGCGTTTGCCTTCCCGGCACCGGTGAAAAGCGTGGAGCCGGATATCGGTTGCCTGGAGTTGTTCCACGGCCCGACGCTGGCATTTAAAGATTTCGGCGGCCGTTTTATGGCCCAGATGCTGACCCACATCAGCGGTGACAAGCCGGTGACTATTTTAACCGCCACCTCAGGCGACACCGGCGCAGCGGTAGCCCACGCGTTTTACGGCCTCAAAAATGTGCGCGTGGTGATCCTCTATCCGCAGGGCAAGATTTCCCCGCTACAGGAAAAACTGTTCTGCACCCTGGGCGGCAACATTGAAACCGTGGCGATCGATGGCGACTTTGACGCCTGCCAGGCGCTGGTGAAACAGGCGTTCGACGATGAAGAACTGAAAGTGGCGCTGGGCCTGAATTCGGCGAACTCTATCAACATCAGCCGCCTGCTGGCGCAGATTTGCTATTACTTCGAAGCCGTGGCGCAACTGCCGCAGGAAGCGCGTAACCAACTGGTGGTTTCCGTGCCCAGCGGCAACTTCGGCGATCTCACCGCCGGGCTGCTGGCAAAGTCCCTCGGTCTGCCGGTGAAGCGCTTTATCGCTGCCACTAACGCCAACGACACGGTGCCGCGTTTCTTACAAAACGGCGAATGGCAACCGAAGGCCACCGTGGCGACGCTGTCTAACGCAATGGACGTTTCCCAGCCGAACAACTGGCCGCGCGTGGAAGAGCTGTTCCGTCGTAAAGTGTGGCGTCTGAATGAACTCGGCCATGCGGCGGTGGACGATAACGTGACTCAGGAAACGATGCGTGAGCTGAAAGCGGGCGGCTATGTGTCTGAACCGCATGCGGCGATTGCTTATCGCGCGTTACGCGATCAACTGCGTCCGGGGGAATACGGGTTATTCCTCGGTACGGCGCATCCGGCTAAATTTAAAGAGAGCGTAGAATCGATTCTGGGTGAGACGCTGGATCTGCCGACAGAGCTGGCTGAGCGCGCTGACCTGCCGCTGTTGTCGCACTCGCTGCCGGCAGATTTCGCGGCGTTACGTCAGTTGATGATGACCAAAGCCTGATAAGCCTTAAACCCAATGGCCCGGTCTGCGAAAGCGCCGGGCCTTTTTATTGCTTAGCGTTCAGGACGCTTAAATACCAGCTCGGTTTCACTCGACATCGCCCGGTCCCAGGCGTAGCCGTCAATATCAAACTGGGTGAGCTGTTCCGGCAGAGTCAGGCGGTTTTCAATCACGTAGCGGCTCATCAATCCGCGCGCTTTTTTAGCGTAGAAACTGATGACTTTAAATTTGCCATTTTTCTCGTCGAGGAATACCGGCTTAACAATCTTCGCGTTCAGCTTCGCCGGGCGCACCGCTTTGAAATATTCATCAGACGCCAGGTTAACCAGGACATTATCGCCCTGCGCCGCCAGCGCGTCGTTCAGGGTATGGGTAATGATGTCGCCCCAGAAAGTGTAAAGATCGCTGCCTTTGGCATTCTCCAGCTTAATACCCATTTCCAGCCGGTAAGGTTGCATCAGATCCAGCGGACGCAACACGCCATACAAGCCCGATAACATCCGCAAATGACGCTGGGCAAAATCGAAATCCGCCTCGCTGAAAGTGTCGGCCTGAAGCCCGGTATAGACATCCCCTTTAAACGCCAGGATCGCCTGGCGCGCATTATCGGGAGTAAAGTCAGGATGCCAGTCATGGAAGCGGGTCGCGTTCAGGGAGGCGATTTTATCGCTCACGCCCATCAGCGCTTTGATCTGCGCTTCAGATAAATTGCGCGCTCCGCCAATCAACTGCTGGGAGTATTCCAGCAGCTCGGGCTGGGTATAGCGTTTCGTCGCCAGCGGGCTTTGATAGTCCAGAGTTTTAGCAGGTGAAATCAGTAACAGCATTGCTTTTCCTTACAGGCTTTTTGGTGACTGTAACAAATTTTGATGCAAAGGTGACCAATGGATGCAATCAGTTTGCGCTCACTCTCGCGGGATATTTTCCCAGACATCCGGCGCAAGCTGGTGTTGGATATCAGGAAAGCGTGCCGGATCGAAATGCGGTTTCACCCCCAGCTTTCGCTGGCGTAGATAGTCCGCAGCGAGGGTTTTCACAACGGGCGACAGCAACAGAATGGCCGTCAGGTTGGTGATTGCCATCAGGGCCATAGAGATATCGGCCAGATGCCATACCAGCGTCAGGTTGACGACTGCGCCCAGCATCACCATCACCATTACGCTTATTCTCAGCAGCCAGATATTGCGCCGGGTATCGATACGCAAAAACACCAGATTATTTTCCGCATAGGCGTAGTTGGCGACAATAGCGGTAAACGCGAACAGCAACACGATAAGGCCCAGATAGCCGCTGGCCCAGTGCCCGGACAGGCTCACCAGTGCATGTTGGGTGAGCAAAATCCCCTCATCCGGCGTCAGGGGTTTTTCCGGTAGCCCGGCGATCAGGATAATCACCGCCGTGGCGCTGCAAATAATCACCGTATCGACAAACACGCCGATCATCTGCACGATGCCCTGCGCGGCAGGGTGGGGCGGCCATGACGAGGCCGCTGCCGCCGCGTTAGGCGTCGAACCCATGCCCGCTTCGTTAGAAAACATGCCGCGCTGAAAACCGCTGGTCAGCGCCTGGCTGAAGGTATAGCCCATGACGCCGGACGCCGCTTCCTGCCAGCCAAATGCGCCAGTAAAGATCGCGTCGATCACGCCCGGCATTTTGTCGAGATGCAGAGCGATAACCACCAGCCCCGTCAGTACCCATAGAATTGCCATCACGGGCACCAGCCATTGCGCCAGCCGGGCGATCCCGCGCATGCCCCGGACGCAGACCAGCAGGGTTAGCGCCGCCAGCACGCTGACCGTCAGCCATTTGGGAATTTGCCAGGCATGATCCAACGCAAAGGCCACAGAACTGGCCTGGACGGCATTAAACACCAGGCCAAACGACAGCAGCAGGAACAGAGAAAACAGCACGCCCATCCAGCGCATACCGAGCCCGCGCTCCATATACCAGGCCGGGCCGCCGCGAAACTGCCCGTTGCGGTCGCGGCCTTTATACAGTTGCGCAAGCGAGCATTCGGCAAACGAGGTCGCCATGCCGATCAGCGCCGTTACCCACATCCAGAACACCGCGCCGGGGCCGCCCATTGAGATCGCCAGCGCTACGCCCGCGATATTGCCGCTGCCGACGCGCGCCGCCAGGCTGGTGCACAGCGCCTGGAATGCCGTTAAGCCGTCGGGTTGCGGGGTAAAACTCTTTCTTAATGCCCGGAGGAAAAAGCGGATATAGCGGAACTGCACACATCCGCTGCGCAACGTGAACCATATCCCTGCGCACAGCAGCAGATAGATGAGGATAGAGCCCCAAAGTATTTCGTTGATAAACGTCAGAAAATCCGGCATTCACGTCCCTCTTGATCAACTCACCCGGTTTGCGCAACAGCACTGACCGCTATCCTTTGTGATACTTTGCAGGCTATCGAATACCGTAGTTTATCACACTGTGCCTGCCTGAATTGCTGCGGTTGCGCTGTTCGGGCGTCGTGTTATCATCACCGCAGACCGATTACATCTCCCTAACACGCAGTTTTGAAGAGACCTCTATTATGACGGACAAATTGACCTCCCTTCGTCAGTTCACAACCGTAGTGGCTGATACCGGAGACATCGCGGCAATGAAGCTGTACCAGCCGCAGGATGCAACCACCAACCCTTCTTTAATTCTGAACGCCGCGCAAATTCCTGAATACCGTAAACTGATTGACGATGCGGTGACCTGGGCGCGTGCGCAAAGCGATTCCCGCGAGCAGCAGATTGTGGATGCGTCGGATAAGCTGGCCGTGAATATCGGCCTGGAAATCCTGAAGCTGATCCCGGGCCGCATCTCTACGGAAGTGGATGCGCGTCTTTCTTACGATACCGAAGCGAGCATCGTAAAAGCCAAGCGTCTGATCAAGCTGTATAACGATGCCGGCATCAGCAACGATCGCATTCTGATCAAACTGGCTTCTACCTGGCAGGGTATCCGCGCCGCAGAGCAGTTGGAAAAAGAAGGCATCAACTGTAACCTGACGCTGCTGTTCTCCTTCGCCCAGGCGCGCGCCTGTGCTGAAGCGGGCGTGTTTCTGATCTCTCCGTTCGTGGGCCGTATCCTCGACTGGTACAAATCTAACACCGATAAGAAAGAATACGCTGCTTCTGAAGATCCGGGCGTGGTGTCAGTCACTGAAATTTACGAGTACTACAAACAGCACGGTTACGAAACCGTGGTGATGGGCGCAAGCTTCCGTAACGTGGGCGAAATCCTGGAACTGGCGGGCTGCGACCGTCTGACCATAGCGCCGGCACTGCTGAAAGAACTGGCGGAAAGCGAAGGCGCGGTTGAACGTAAACTGGCCTTCAGCGGCGAAGTGAAAGCGCGTCCTGAGCGTATCACCGAGTCTGAGTTCCTGTGGCAGCACAACCAGGATCCGATGGCGGTTGATAAACTGGCTGACGGCATCCGTAAGTTTGCGGTTGACCAGGAAAAGCTGGAAAAAATGATCGGCGATCTGCTGTAATTTTTCCCGTGGCCGGGTTCGCCCGGCCACACGCTCTGCGTCACGTAATCCCCGCTTCCCCTGTCTGCATTTCCCCGCTCGGTGTATCATTCCGTCACTTTTGAATCATTATCGGAATGGATATGGACACATTACGTATTGGCCTGGTTTCTGTTTCTGATCGCGCGTCCACCGGCGTTTATCAGGACAAAGGCATCCCCGCGCTTGAAGCATGGCTCGCGTCGGCACTCACTACCCCGTTCACCGTTGAAACGCGCCTCATCCCGGACGAACAGCCGGTTATCGAACAAACGCTCTGCGAGCTGGTGGATGAGATGGGCTGCCATTTAGTCCTGACCACTGGGGGCACCGGCCCCGCTCGCCGCGATGTGACCCCTGACGCGACGCTGGCCGTCGCCGACCGTGAAATGCCCGGCTTTGGCGAGCAAATGCGCCAGATTAGCCTTAACTTTGTGCCGACGGCGATTTTGTCGCGCCAGGTTGGGGTGATCCGTAAACAGGCGCTGATTCTTAATCTTCCTGGCCAGCCAAAATCGATTAAAGAAACGCTGGAAGGGCTGCGTGACGCGAGCGGTAAGGTCGCCGTCGCGGGTATTTTTGCCAGCGTTCCCTACTGCATCCAACTGCTTGATGGACCCTATGTAGAGACATGTGCTGATGTGGTAGCTGCATTTCGTCCCAAGAGTGCGATTCGCGAGATAAAACCCTAAAATCTCCCGTGGTGTGACATAACAGCGAAAGCAACTGGTGTAATGCAATTGATACGGTATAGTAATTGTTACTTTACAGTTATCGTATAACGTTATTAAACCACCTCTGTTTACACACGGTCTCTTATGTCACAACACAATCGTCCTCTGAATCGTCAGGATTATAAAACGCTGACTCTCGCCGCCCTCGGCGGCGCGCTGGAGTTTTACGACTTCATTATCTTCGTTTTCTTTGCGGCCGTGGTCGGCGAGCTGTTTTTTCCCACTGATATCCCCGAATGGCTGCGCCAGGTGCAAACCTTTGGCATCTTTGCGGCGGGCTATCTGGCACGCCCGCTAGGTGGCATCATCATGGCGCATTTTGGCGATCTGGTTGGCCGTAAGAAAATGTTTACGCTGAGTATCCTGCT
The DNA here is from genome assembly GCF_032062175.1 of Atlantibacter sp. Classification (NCBI taxonomy): domain Bacteria; kingdom Pseudomonadati; phylum Pseudomonadota; class Gammaproteobacteria; order Enterobacterales; family Enterobacteriaceae; genus Atlantibacter; species Atlantibacter sp. Next base: position 29,527 of record NZ_DAMBQK010000011.1, on the reverse strand, counting down.
GATGGCGGTGCCGACCCTGGCGATGGGCTTATTGCCGACTTATGCCACCGCAGGCATTGCCGCGCCGCTATTGCTGTTGCTGATGCGTCTGTTACAGGGCGCGGCAATTGGCGGCGAAGTGCCCGGCGCATGGGTATTTGTGGCTGAACACGTCCCGGCGCGGCGTATCGGTATTGCTTGCGGAACGCTGACCGCGGGCCTGACGGTGGGGATCCTGCTTGGCTCGGTCGTCGCCACGTTGGTCAACACCAGTATGACCCCGCAAGCGGTACATGACTGGGGCTGGCGCGTACCGTTCCTGCTTGGCGGTGCGTTTGGCCTGGTCGCGATGTATTTACGCCGCTGGTTGCAAGAGACGCCGATTTTCCTCGAAATGCAGCAGCGCAAAGCGCTGGCGCAAGAGCTACCGGTTAAGGCCGTAGTGGTACGGCATAAAAAAGCGGTGGTGGTCTCAATGCTGCTGACCTGGCTGCTGTCTGCGGGCATCGTGGTGGTGATTTTGATGTCGCCGGTCTGGCTGCAAAAACAGTATGGCTTTGCGCCTGCGTTGACGCTTCAGGCGAACAGTATCGCCACCATCATGCTGTGCTTTGGTTGCCTGATCGCCGGGCTGGCGGTAGACCGTTTCGGGGCCAGCAAAACCTTTATCATCGGCAGCCTGCTGCTGGCATGTTCCAGCTGGTTTTTCTACCACCTGTCCGGTGCGCACCCTGAGCAACTGTTCTTACTGTATGGCACGGTAGGGTTGTGCGTTGGCGTGGTGGGCGCGGTGCCATACGTCATGGTGCGCTCCTTCCCGGCCGAAGTGCGCTTCACCGGGATCTCGTTCTCTTATAACGTGTCATATGCCATCTTCGGCGGCTTAACCCCTATCGCAGTGACGATGTTAATGGGTATTTCACCGATGGCGCCTGCCTGGTACGTTTTAGCGCTATCGCTGATGGGGCTTGGCCTGGGCATCTGGCTGCGGCAGGATATTTATCAGGCAGATGTTACATCTGAACGCATGGCCCTCCATTAATTGTTGTGAACCCGCTAACCTGACGCCGTCCGCTTACCGCTGACGGCGTTTTTTTTGGGATGTCCTGTTTGCCAAATCAAGACGTTAACCGGCGCTTATCCCCAAATTTTGTCACCCCGCCCGAGTGTGATAATTTTCACAAATAATGTGTGAAAATTATCACGAATCTTTTAGTACGCTCTCCTTACCATGCTCTCCGATGAATAAACGGTTTTTTGGAAAATACCATCAGGGAGTTACAACGATGAATATAAATGACCTCAGGGGTACGCTGCTCGCGCTGGCTGTTTTATTTGTTGGGCAAGGACAGGCGTTGGAATTAAAAACGTCTTACGGCTCAGTTAATGCCGGGTACGCCAACTGGAATGACGGCTTTGTCAATACCCACCGTGGAGAAGTCTGGAAAGCGACAGCAGATTTCGGCGCTGTCTTCGATAAAGCAGAGTTTTATTCTTTCTTTGAAAGCAACGTATTAAATCACCCGGTTGAAGGGCGCAACCACGTGCTTTCCGCGCAAACTCATGTCCGCTTACTGGATTCTGACTTTAGTTTTATGGGCAAACTTTATGGTCAGTTTGAAAATAAATGGGGTGACGAGCTGAATATGATGTACGGCTTCGGCTATTTAGGCTGGGCTGGCCCGCAGGGATTTATTAAACCTTACGTCGCGCTGCATAACCTCTCATCTGATTACACCTCAAAAGAGTATGGCCAGGCGAATGGCCTGAATGGCTATATCGTGGGCTGGACGGCCGCCTGGTTTTTCGACCTGTGGGGCGAAAAGATGGTGCTCGCTAACTGGAACGAATTTGAACTGGACCGTAACGATGCTTATGCAGAACAACAGCACAGCAAAAACGGTATTAACGGCGGATTAACGCTTACCTGGAAATTCTATCCGCATTTAAAAGCCAGCATGACCTACCGTTATTTCGATAACAAACTCGGCTATGAAGATTACGGCGATCAATTGATTTATATGCTCGGCTACGAATTCTAATTAATAAGGAACAGGCGATGAAAAAACATATTTTGGCCATACTGGTCAGCGCCGTATTTTGCGCGCCGGTGGCAATGCATTCTGCCATGGCGGCCACGCCGTCATTAGAAAATACGCCGCAAAAACCCAACGTAGTGATTATTCTGGCGGATGATTTAGGCTATGGCGATTTGGGCGTTTATGGTCATCCGATTGTCAAAACCCCAAATATCGACCAACTGGCGCAGGAAGGCGTGCGTTTTACTCAATATTATGCCCCTGCGCCGCTTTGCTCGCCGTCCCGAGCCGGGTTATTAACTGGACGGACGCCATTCCGTACCGGCATTCGCTCATGGATACCGACAACAAAAAACGTGGCGCTGGGGCGTAATGAAAAAACCATCGCCAATTACCTCAAAGACCAGGGCTATGACACCGCCATTATGGGCAAATGGCACCTCAACGCCGGTGCGGACCGCCATGACCAACCGCAGGCAGAAGATGCTGGCTTCCAGTACACCCTGGTGAATGCCGCCGGATTCGTTACCAGCGATCTGGATAAGGTTAAAGATCGCCCGCGTAACGGCGTGGTCTACCCCAACGGTTTTTATCGTAACGGGAAAGCGCTGGGCACGGTCAATCAAATTAGCGGCGAGTTTGTCAGCCAGGAAGCGGTTAACTGGTTAGATAATAAAAAGGACTCCAACCCGTTCTTTATGTATGTGGCGTTTACCGAAGTTCACAGCCCGCTGGCATCGCCGAAAAAATATCTCGATATGTATAACGCGTACATGAGCGCGTACCAGAAACAGCACCCGGACCTGTTCTACGCCGACTGGGCAGATAAACCGTATCGTGGGCCGGGCGAGTATTACGCCAATATCAGCTACATGGATGCGCAGGTCGGTAAGCTGCTGGCGAAAATTAAAGCCATGGGCCTGGAAGACAACACCGTCGTGATCTTCACCAGCGATAACGGCCCGGTAACGCGCGAAGCCCGCAAGTGGTATGAGCTTAACCTGGCGGGTGAGACCGATGGGCTGCGCGGTCGTAAAGATAATCTGTGGGAGGGCGGTACGCGTGTTCCTGCCATCGTGAAATACGGTAAACATTTGCAGGCGGACACGGTATCTGAGGTCCCGGTGAGCGGTCTCGATGTCCTGCCGACCATTGCAGAATTAACCCGCTTCGATTTGCCGAAAGACCGTGTTATTGATGGGGAGTCCATCGTGCCGGTGCTGGAAGGGAAAGCTTTCACCCGCCATAAACCGATCCTGACCACCATTGATATGCCATTCCAGGACGATCCGACCGATATGTGGGCGCTGCGCGACGGCGACTGGAAGATGATTTTCGACCGCGACAGCAAACCTAAATACCTCTACAACCTGAAACAGGATCGCGGCGAAACCATGAACCAGCTCGGTAAGCAGCCAGAGGTAGAAAAACAGCTGTTGGCGGCGTTTGAGGATTACAAAACCAGTATTGAGCATGACGCGTTAATGGACGCGCGGGGCGAGAAACCGACCCCGGTTGACTGGAACTAGCAGCAACAGCGGCCCTGCGTCAGTCGTGGGGCCGCTAATCAAAGGAAATGAATCATGAAAAGCTGCCATCTGATGGTCAAACCCACCGGCGCGTTATGCAATCTCGGCTGCGATTACTGTTTTTATCTGGATAAAGCACGCCTCTACCCGCAACGCCATTCGCGTTGTATGGATGACGAGACGCTCAGTCGGCTTGTCCAGCAACAGATTGCCGCCCAGGATACCGATGAGGTGATTTTCGCCTGGCAGGGCGGGGAGCCAACGCTTGCAGGGCTGGCGTTTTTTCAACGCGCAGTGGCGCTGCAACAGCAGTTCGCCCAGGGTAAAACCATCATCAACACCTTCCAGACTAACGGCATTCTGCTTGACGATGCCTGGTGCCGGTTTTTCAGGCAACATCAATTTTTGATTGGTATTTCGCTGGATGGCGATGCGGCGTTGCACGACGCTTACCGCAAAACCAATGCCGGTAAACCCACGCATCATAAAGTGGAAACCGCAGTGAAATTGCTGCAAAAACACGGGGTGGCGTTTAACACCTTAACGGTGGTCAATGCGCTTAACAGCCAGCATCCGCAACGGGTATATGACTATTTAAAAAAACTCGGCAGCCGCCATATGCAATTTATTCCGCTGCTGGAAACCACAGAAGAGGGTGTGAGCGAGCGCAGCCTTAAACCCGCTGACTTTGGTATATTCCTGAAAACGATTTTTTATCAGTGGGTGCGGCACGATATTGGCCTGATTGAAGTGCCGGTTTTTGAACATGCCTTTGCCGTTTGCTGCGGTCTCCCGGCATTAAGTTGCGTATTCGCACCCACATGCGGTAGCGCGTTCGCGCTGGAGTTGAATGGGGACTTGTATCAGTGCGATCACTTCGTCAGCCCGCAATTTCTGCTCGGCAACCTGCACCAGAATACCCTGCGCGAGATGCTGGACAGCGATGCGAACCGAATGTTTGGTCACAACAAATCACCTCTGGCGTCAGAGTGCGCTGCCTGCAAGGTAAGATCCGCCTGCCATGGCGGCTGCCCGAAAGATCGCATAGCGCTCTCTTCGGATAGCCCTGAAAAGCTGAATTATTTTTGCCCGAGCTACCAGGCGTTTTTCCGGTTCGTTCAACCTTACATGCTGATGATGAAATCGCTGATTGAGCAGGGTTACTCGCCTTCTGATATTCGTCATTATGTGACGTAACGAGCGGCCTGTGATGAATGCCTGGGCGCATGTTAATTGCTGCAAGACGATCGGGTGCCGGTTATTCGGCGTAACGAACAGTTCTCTCTATCAGCACATTGGACGTAACTGCCGCTGCCCGGAATGCGGCTACTATTTTCCGTTCATCTCTCCAGGCGCGTTACGCGCGTTCAGCCAGCAAAGTAACCAGCATTATGCCGGTGTGCTGCTTTACTGCCCCACCTGCGGGCAGGAAAACGCGCTGGTACGGCACGGGCGAAGTACCAGCGGGCAGCAGCGCTGGCGTTGTCGGGCCTGCAATTTCAGCTTTAGCCATTATGCCGAGCCCATCGCCTATGACAGCAAACTCAATCCACTTCGCGAAGCCATCGCGACCGGTGAGCCCTTCAGGTTGATCTATCAGGAAAGCCAGCTTATTAGCCGCGCACTGTCGCGCCTGGCGTTTCTGGCGGGACTTGAGCAAGTGCACGTACCGCCCTTATCCCTGAATGCGGAATTCTCTACCACTTCATTTACCGTTGGGTTTAATGGCAGTGACAACCAGCTTTATTTTATCGTCACGGCGGATAATAAAACGAGCCGCGTTATTGCCGTGTCGACAAACTATGTCGCGCTAAAAGAGGGGATTGACCGGGAGTGGTGGTATCCCTCGCGGCCCGGTGAAGCGCGCAGCGCGCAAAGCGCGATACGGCAGGTTTTCGACAAAGACCGCATTATCAGCCGACGCCCGCTGCTGTTTGATGTGGCCTACGGCCTGGCCGAGCTTAAACGAGACGATCCCGGCGTGGTGGTGAAACCGGTCATTGCGGCCTATCGCCACTTTGCGCTGGTTCACGCATTAACTCACAAAAGAGTGCTGTCCGTTCAACACTGGCTGGAGCATGAATGCTTTCTTTATGGCGCATGCCTGATGGCGAACCGCCATGAAATCGCCACCCAGCGCAGCCATATCGGCTTTGTTTATGAATGTGGTACCCGTGACGAAACCCGGCGCATACGCAGCGATACTGTGGTTTCCAGTATTATCTGGCGCGATATCTGGCGCTGCTATTCCCACAAGGGTTACGACATGGCGGTGTGCTATCTCACCGGAAATCCCGGGCAGGCGTCATTTCGCCATGCCACGCTGCAACCAGCTAAAGCGTTTGAGTTGTGGCTGAACCGGCACCCCGTCTGGCCGCAGTTAAACCGGCTTGCGCCGCGCAACGTGGCGCGTATGTTGGAGTATCTGGCGGCGGAATATAACCGGGGGCGTTAAAAAAACGGCCGCCAGACGGCAGCCGTTGAGTGAAGATGCGCTGAATCTTAGTGCTGTTCGCCAATCGGCAGCACGGTGCGGCCATATTGCTCGTTGAGCACTTCGCCCATCGCCAGGTAAATCGCGCTTGCGCCGCAGATCAGGCCAATCCAACCCGCTACGTGAACGATGCTCTCGCTGTCTGCCAGGTGGCCAATAGCCAGCAGCGCGAACAGAACGGTCAGGCTCAGGAACACGAATTGCAGAACGCGTGCGCCTTTTAGCGTACCGAAGAACATGAACAGGGTGAAAATGCCCCAGATGCCTAAGTAAACACCCAGGAAGTGGCCGTTAGCCGCTTCTGCCAGGCCCATTTTAGGCATCAGCAGGATCGCAACCAGCGTCAGCCAGAAGGAACCATAAGAGGTGAACGCGGTTAAACCGAAAGTATTCCCTTTCTTAAACTCCAGCAGGCCCGCGAAAATTTGCGCGATGCCGCCGTAGAAAATCCCCATTGCCAGAATAATGCCGTCCAGCGGGAAAAGACCGATATTGTGCAGGTTAAGCAGAATAGTGGTCATGCCGAAACCCATTAATCCCAGCGGAGCGGGGTTAGCCAACTTCGTGTTGCCCATAAATCCTCAAAAACATGTGAATGTAGAGATAGAAATTCCCGCCGCCAGAAAGTGTGATCCGTGTCGGGCGCGGCATAATAATCAGCCAATACCCCGCCGTCTATGATCTGCACAGGTAAAAGAAAAAATTTTTATTTGTTGCCCCTTGATGCGCAGCGATACGACCCCATCTTGTAGTCAACCGCAGTGAGTGGACGTGAAAAATAATGAAGGGGCAGTTGAAACTCACGGTTTCGCCCTTATTACAGGTTCACAACCACATAATGACGAATTTTTAGTGGAGACGTTTAGATGGGTAAAATTATTGGTATCGACCTGGGGACGACTAACTCTTGTGTCGCGATTATGGATGGTACAACCGCACGTGTTCTGGAGAACGCCGAGGGTGACCGCACCACGCCTTCTATCATTGCTTATACACAGGATGGCGAAACTCTGGTAGGTCAGCCGGCTAAACGTCAGGCAGTGACTAACCCGCAGAACACGCTGTTCGCGATTAAACGCCTGATCGGTCGCCGCTTCCAGGATGAAGAAGTGCAGCGTGATGAAGCCATCATGCCGTATAAAATCATCGCCGCCGACAATGGCGACGCATGGCTTGACGTGAAAGGCCAGAAAATGGCACCGCCGCAGATCTCTGCTGAGGTGCTGAAGAAAATGAAGAAAACGGCTGAAGATTACCTGGGCGAACCGGTAACTGAAGCGGTTATCACTGTACCTGCGTACTTTAACGATGCTCAGCGTCAGGCAACCAAAGATGCCGGTCGTATCGCAGGTCTGGAAGTAAAACGTATCATCAACGAACCGACCGCTGCCGCGCTGGCTTACGGTCTGGATAAAGAAGTCGGCAACCGTACTATCGCGGTTTACGACCTCGGTGGTGGTACTTTCGATATCTCTATTATCGAAATTGACGACGTTGACGGCGAAAAAACCTTCGAAGTACTGGCGACCAACGGTGACACCCACCTGGGTGGCGAAGACTTCGACAGCCGTATGATCAACTACCTGGTGGAAGAGTTTAAGAAAGATCAGGGTATCGATCTGCGTAACGATCCGCTGGCGATGCAGCGTCTGAAAGAAGCGGCAGAAAAAGCCAAAATCGAGCTGTCTTCTGCTCAGCAGACCGACGTGAACCTGCCGTATATCACTGCAGACGCCACCGGTCCGAAACACATGAACATCAAAGTGACTCGCGCGAAACTGGAAAGCCTGGTCGAAGACCTGGTGAACCGTTCCATCGAGCCGCTGAAAGTGGCACTGCAGGATGCTGGCCTGTCCGTATCCGACGTGCAGGACGTGATCCTGGTCGGCGGTCAGACCCGTATGCCGATGGTGCAGAAAAAAGTTGCCGAGTTCTTTGGCAAAGAGCCGCGTAAAGACGTTAACCCGGATGAAGCTGTGGCTATCGGTGCAGCGGTTCAGGGCGGCGTGTTGACCGGTGATGTGAAAGACGTACTGCTGCTGGACGTTACCCCGCTGTCTCTGGGTATTGAAACCATGGGCGGCGTGATGACGGCGCTGATCAGCAAAAACACCACCATCCCGACCAAGCACAGCCAGGTGTTCTCTACTGCGGAAGACAACCAGTCTGCGGTAACCATCCATGTGCTGCAGGGTGAACGTAAACGCGCCAGCGATAACAAATCTCTGGGCCAGTTCAACCTGGACGGGATTAACCCGGCACCGCGCGGCATGCCGCAGATCGAAGTGACCTTCGACATCGATGCGGACGGTATCCTGCACGTGTCTGCGAAAGACAAAAACAGCGGCCGCGAGCAGAAAATCACCATCAAGGCATCTTCTGGTCTGAACGAAGATGAAATCCAGAAAATGGTGCGCGAAGCGGAAGCGAATGCGGAATCTGACCGTAAGTTCGAAGAGCTGGTACAGACCCGTAACCAGGCTGACCACCTGGTGCACAGCACTCGCAAGCAGGTTGAAGAAGCAGGCGATCAATTGCCAGCTGACGACAAAACCGCTATCGAGTCTGCGCTGACCGCGCTGGAAACTGCGCTGAAAGGTGAAGATAAAGCAGATATCGAAGCCAAAATGCAGGCGCTGGCCCAGGTTTCCCAGAAGTTGATGGAAATCGCCCAGCAGCAACACGCGCAGCAGCAGGCTGGCGGTGCTGACGCTTCTGCGAACAACGCGAAAGATGATGATGTTGTCGACGCAGAGTTCGAAGAAGTTAAAGATAAAAAATAATCGCCCTTTGAACGGGTAAAACACTGATACGGGCGAAGAGGATCTCCTCTCCGCCCGTTTATTCTTGTATTCCCGGATGAATTTGCGTTGCGTAACGGTCAACGCGGGCGCGGCGTGAATGAAACAGGGAATAAGGGCAGATAAAAGAAATGGCGAAAAAAGACTATTACGAGATTTTAGGCGTCCCGAAAACCGCGGAAGAGCGTGAAATCAAAAAGGCTTATAAACGCCTGGCAATGAAATATCACCCGGACCGTAATCAGGGTGATAAAGACGCTGAAGACAAATTCAAAGAGATTAAAGAAGCCTATGAAATCCTGACCGATGCGCAAAAACGCGCGGCCTACGATCAGTACGGCCATGCGGCATTTGAGCAGGGCGGCATGGGCGGCGGCGGATTTGGCGGCGGCGGTGCGGATTTCAGCGACATCTTCGGCGATGTGTTCGGCGATATCTTCGGCGGCGGACGTGGCCGTCAGCGCGCGGCGCGCGGCGCAGATCTCCGTTACAACATGGAGCTGACGCTGGAAGAAGCGGTGCGCGGCGTCACTAAAGAGATCCGTATTCCGACTCTGGAAGAGTGCGACGTGTGCCACGGCAATGGCGCAAAACCGGGCACCCAACCGCAGACCTGTCCGACCTGCCACGGCGCAGGCCAGGTACAGATGCGTCAGGGCTTCTTTGCGGTGCAGCAGACCTGTCCGCACTGTCAGGGCCGCGGTACGTTGATCAAAGATCCGTGCACCAAATGCCACGGTCATGGACGCGTTGAGAAATCGAAAACCCTGTCGGTTAAAATCCCGGCAGGCGTGGACACCGGCGACCGTATTCGCCTGGCAGGCGAGGGCGAAGCAGGCGAGCACGGCGCACCAGCAGGCGATTTGTACGTCCAGGTACAGGTGAAACAGCACCCGATCTTCGAACGTGAAGGCAACAACCTGTATTGCGAAGTGCCGATTAACTTCGCGATGGCAGCGCTGGGCGGTGAAATCGAAGTGCCGACGCTGGATGGCCGCGTGAAGCTGAAAGTGCCGCACGAAACCCAAACTGGCAAGCTGTTCCGCATGCGCGGCAAGGGTGTGAAATCGGTACGCGGCGGTGCTCAGGGCGACCTGTTATGCCGCGTAGTGGTAGAAACCCCGGTGGGCCTCAACGAGAAGCAGAAGCAACTGCTGAAAGATTTGCAGGAAAGTTTCGGCGGCCCGACGGGCGAGAAAAACAGCCCGCGTTCCAAAAGCTTCTTTGATGGCGTTAAGAAATTTTTCGATGATCTAACGCGCTAAGCTCCATTCGATACACAAAAAACCTGTATCTACACTGAGTAGGTACAGGTTTTTTTTTAAATATTTTCAGCAATTAAAGTACTCAGAAGCTTCCTGAAATGCATTAAAACTCGTTTTTTAATTCGGAAATTACGATCTGAATCGGCGTAATAAACTGTTTTTAACGAATTTTAAGGCGCGGTAATATAGAAAATATATCGTATTTTAATGGAAGATATGGAATTATTGAGGTAGTCAGGCATGTCAAAATTGATTCAACGTTTTCTGGCAAACGAAGCATCCGGCGGCGTGATATTAATTATCGCCGCCGCGCTGGCTATGGTCTTCGCCAACCTTGAAAGCACCCATGCGGGATATCAGCAGTTTCTCAGCACACCGGTAGAAATACGGTTTGGGGTGCTTGAAATCAATAAAAATCTGCTGTTATGGATTAATGACGCGCTGATGGCGATCTTCTTTTTGTTGATCGGGCTGGAAGTGAAGCGGGAGCTATTGCAGGGCTCCCTGGCCAGCCGCCGTCAGGCTGCATTTCCGGCTATTGCCGCCATAGGCGGAATGGTGATCCCGGCAGCGGTGTACCTGCTGCTCAATTTCCAGGACCCGGCAACCCGTGAAGGGTGGGCGATCCCGGCAGCGACGGATATCGCGTTCGCATTAGGCGTACTGGCCTTACTGGGTAAGCGGGTGCCACCTGCATTGAAAGTCTTCCTGATGGCGCTGGCGATCATTGATGATTTAGGCGCGATTATCATCATCGCGCTGTTTTATACCCATCAGCTTTCGATGTTGTCGTTACTGGTGGCTGCAGGTGCGATTACGGTATTAGTGCTACTCAATCTGCTAAATGTCCGCCGCACCGGTATTTATATTCTGGTGGGCGTCGTACTCTGGACGGCAGTACTGAAATCCGGCATTCATGCCACCCTGGCGGGGGTGATCATCGGCTTCTTTATTCCGCTGAAGGTGCAGAGAGGGCATTCTCCGGCCCGGGAGCTTGAGCACATACTGCATCCGTGGGTCGCGTTTTTGATCCTGCCGCTGTTTGCCTTCGCCAATGCGGGCGTTTCGCTTCAGGGCGTCACGCTGGAAGGACTCACGTCCCTGCTGCCGTTGGGCATTATTGCCGGGCTGTTTATTGGAAAGCCATTAGGCATCAGTTTGTTTTGCCTGCTGGCGTTAAAACTCAAGCTGGCCTCGCTACCTGAGGGGACCACGTTTAAGGAGATTATGGCGGTTGGGGTGTTGTGCGGCATCGGTTTCACCATGTCCATCTTCATCGCAACCCTGGCATTTAGTCATGCCGATCCCGCGTTCATTACGTGGGCAAAACTGGGCATTCTTATCGGCTCGCTACTGGCGGCAATCGTAGGCTACGGCCTGTTACGGATACGATATTCAGGCGCGGCGCTTCGCGCCTGAACAAAAAAACACAGGGAAGCGTTCTTGCCGAACATCACTATTAATCAGGGAGCGAAAGCGATATGTCACACATCAATTACAACCACCTTTACTACTTTTGGCACGTGTATAAGGAAGGGTCGGTTGTGGGAGCGGCGGAAGCGTTATATCTGACGCCGCAAACCATCACCGGGCAGATTAAAGCGTTAGAAGAGCGGCTACAGGGTAAGCTGTTCAAGCGCAAAGGGCGGGGCATTGAGCCCAGCGAGTTGGGGGAACTGGTGTTCCGCTACGCCGACCGCATGTTTACGCTCAGCCAGGAGATGCTTGATATCGTCAACTATCGCAAGGAATCGCACCTGCTGTTTGACGTGGGCGTCGCGGATGCGCTATCGAAACGCCTGGTCAGCGGCGTGCTGGATGCCGCGGTGGTGGAAGATGAACAGATCCATTTACGCTGTTTTGAATCCACCCATGAAATGCTGCTGGAGCAGCTCAGCCAGCATAAGCTGGACATGATTATTTCGGATTGCCCTATTGATTCCACCCAGCAGGAAGGGCTGTTTTCGGTCAAAATTGGCGAGTGCGGTGTCAGTTTCTGGTGCCAGACGCCAGGGCCAGAAAAGCCGTTTCCTGCCTGTCTGGAAGAACGCCGGTTGCTTATTCCTGGCCGCCGTTCAATGCTTGGCCGTAAGGTGCTGAACTGGCTTAACTCCCAGGCGCTGAATATCGAGATATTGGGTGAGTTCGACGATGCCGCGCTGATGAAAGCCTTCGGCTGCGCCCATAATGCGATTTTTGTCGCGCCGACGCTCTATACCCAGGACTTTTTCGACGATAAAACGGTCGTGGAAATTGGCCGGATTGATAATGTGATGGAAGAGTATCATGCGATTTTTGCCGAGCGCATGATCCAGCATCCAGCGGTGCAACGCATCTGTAACCGCGACTATTCCTCCTTGTTTGTTACGCCTTAACAGGCCCGGAGAGCGGTGCTGTCACCGCTCTCCTTTGGCGCGAATAATCTGAATACCTGCCTGTAGATAGCGCTGCATCACGTCACTGGCTAACCCGCTGTCGGTAATAATCGTTTTAATGCAGGACAGCGTGGCCACCCTGTGCGGCTCAACCTTATCAAACTTTCCATGATCCGCCAGCAATATCACCTCTCTGGCGCGCTGAATGATGCGGCTTTTAACGCCCACTTCAAACATGGTGGCATTGGTGATACCCGCTTCGAGCGAAAGCGCATCGCAGGATAAAAAGGCGCGCTCTACCGAAAACGCATTAAGCATTTCCAGCGCCAGGCTCTCTCCGATTGAGAAATAGCCCGGGCGAACCATCCCCCCGATAATGTAGCTTTCAACATTATTAAAACAGCCCAGTTGATTGGCGATTTTTATATCCACAGAGATGGCTTTGACCTGGACATTGCCCAACCGCTTAGCCAGTTCGAGACAGGTCGACCCTGAATCCAATATAAAGCAGTCGCCATCGTGGATCATGGCTCGTGCTGCGATCGCGATTTCCTGTTTCGCCTGGCTTTGCAGGCTGTTTTTTAAATCAAAAACGTATTCTTTATCTGAAGTGCTGCTGTCGAATTCCAGCCATCCATGACGGCGCACCATCCCCGGATAGTGGCTGGCGATAAAATGAAAATCGCGTCGCACCGTGGCATGGGCATAGCCAAACAGTTCAACAGCCTGGCTGGATGAAAGCCGGCGATGTTGCCAGAGGTAATGCAGCATCTGTTGGATGCGATCGGGGCGGGTTTGAGAGCGATCATCCATGTGACGCACTCCTGAAGTGTTCCAGCATAGCCGCGGGGTCATCAGCGGAAAATAACGCGCGCCCCAGAACCAGATGTTTTGCGCCTGCCTGTTTCAGTTGCTGCCCGGCGGGTTCGGCAATCCCGCCGTCAGCCCAACATTCGGCATCGGGAAAATAGCGCGCGCAGGCGGCAACTTTGTCGATTAACGCGGGGTTAAAACATTGACCGTGCCCATCCGGCTCGCTGGTCATCACCAGACAGCCGTCGAGGTGTTCTTTGAGATAAATATAAGGCTCAGGCGGCGTGGCGGGGTTAAACGCCAGGCCTGCGCGGGCACCGGTGTCGCGGATCGCCGCCAGCGCTTCAGCAGGGTTATTCAGCGTCTCTGCATGAACAAAAATCCATGCGGGCTTATACGGCGATAATGCTCGAAACCACGGCCAGGGGTTGGCGACCATCAAATGAAAAGAGAGCGGGTGCCGCGTGGCTTCAAAGACACTCCGGACGGTTTTCAGACCAAAAGTAATATTCGATATAAAGCTGGTGTCTTCAATATCCAGGTGCCACGAGCCTATGGGGCTATCCTCAAACTGGCTTATTGCCTGATGCAGGTGAAGCGGGTCAGCGGAAGCGAGAGAAGGATGCAAAATCATCATTCACTCCTGATGAACGATTGCTTTAAAAGCTGAAACAGGGCGCGATCGTCTTTAGCCTGGCGCAGCGCCGCGATAAACGCATCGTCTCCCAGCCATTGGCTGATGCGCTGAATAGTGGCGATATGGCGTTCGGCGTCCGTTGCGCTTAACGCAATCAGCAGCCAGACCGGATCGCAGTCTTCATGACCAAAGGTTACGGGCTGCTGAAGCGTCGTCACGGCAATCTGGTTATGTATTGCGCCCTGCTCAGGCCGGGCGTGGGGTAACGCGATCCCGGGTGCTACAACATAGTAAGGCCCCCAGGCCAGCGTATTAGTTATCACGCCCTCCAGATAAGCGGCTTGCGCCGAGCCATAAACGATCAGCGGGTCCACCGCAATCGCTACGGCTTCTCTCCAGTCGGCGGCTTTCCGGCAGGCTTGTACCCATTTCACATCATTCAACATGGCGCATTGACTCCCTTACCAGAGTGGGTATGGTTAAAACGCTCCCGCCGGTACTTTTGGCGAAGACAGCGGGAGCGCCCCGGGGGATAAGCGTTTGCTTATCCCTTTCTTACTGCCTTATCTGGTGCACTTTTTCCATAAAGCGGCTTACCCGTTCCTGATCGACAAAGTTGGCGAAGATACCGTCTTTTTTGAACCAGGTTGCGGTGACGCAGCCATCGGCGATGGTCAACTGTTCTTCCACGTTATCGAGGCAAACGCCGGTATTGGCCAGCACCACCGTATCCGGTACGGTCTCTTTCACGCGCTTTAATACGGCGCTGTCTGTTTTCGCTCCGGCAGTCAACCCGGATACGCATAACGCGTCGGGATGGTTATTAAACACGGTCGATTTGGCAATGGAACAGATATCGCGATCCCCCAAATATACGGCCGCCTCGGGCACGATATTAAACAGGGTCTTCACGTGGCCTGCGCCGATCCGGTGCTGATGGCGAATGGTTTCGCCGACATTGGTATCCCAGATGCCAAAATCGCTGGCGTAAACGCCGGTGAAGATCTCCCGGATGAATGATGCGCCGGTCGCCATGGCTAAATCGAAGGAGGCGACGGGGTCCCACAGCACATTCACACCGTAAGGTACGCGGACTTCCGACATCAGTTGTCCAATGATCCGCGCCATTGCCGCCGTGGTTTCAGGCCGCACTTTGGTGAGGTAGGGCAGGCTAAACTCATTAGAAAACATCACCGCATCGACGCCGCCGTTTTGCAGCGCCATCAGATCGTCATGGGCGCGATCGATAACCCAGTTGATCCCCTTTTGGTGATCGAATCCCGGGTCGCCCGGCAACGCTCGCAGATGACACATGGCAATGACCGCTTTTTCAGTACCTATAACGCTTTTAAGCCAACTCATTTACTGACTCCTTATTCCGACAATTCACGTTTTCGTAAAATCAGGACTACCGTTGCCGTCAAACCGGCAGCAACCACTATGCCGATCGCTCCCAATGACATGATTTCGGCGATTGACCAGCCAAACATATTGCCGACAGAAAGCGCGCTGATTTGCGCACCGTCCTGCGCGAAGCTGAAGCCGCCTTTTAGCGCCATCTCGGTGAAGTAAGGCGCAAATTGCGTTGCGATCAGCAGTACGGTCACCATGACGATCACGCCGCTGATCAAGGTGCGCAATAAATCACCGCGATGGATCACCGTTGCCATACAAATAAAAAACGGCGCGACGGGCAGATCCGCAAGCGGCAGAACTTTATTGCCGGGCAGGATGCTGGCGAAAATCAACATAATGGGGATTAACAGCAGGCCTACCGCAATAGTGGTGGGATGTCCTAGCGTCACGGCTGAATCCAGCCCGATATAGACTTCCCGACCATGAAAATGCTTTTGAAAAAACTGGCGAGCGCCATCCGAAATGGGCAGCAACCCTTCAACAATCAGGCGGATCATACGTGGAAACAGCACCATGATTGCGGCAACCGTGATCATTAACGTGGCGGTGCCTTTAAAGCCTTCACCCGCCGCGAGCCCGAAAATTAACCCCAGTACCACGCCGATAATGACGGGATCGCCTACCATGCCGTAACGTTTCTGAAGTTCGCTGGCATCAATGTTTCGCCCTTTCAGGAACGGAATTTTGTCGTATAACGTATCCAGTAAAACAAACAGCGGAACGGAGCTGGAACCATAACCCTGCGGGATGGAAATCCCTTCCAGTCCAACAATGCTCTGTACCCGACGGGCGCTCCAGTCAGCCATTTTCAACGACAACGCGGCATGGCAAATTGCCGCCAGCACGCCATAAATCATGCTGCCGGTCATCAGCTGCGTGACGGTGCCGGTAATCGCAAAGTGCCAGTAATTATAAATATCCACGTTCATGGTTTTGGTCAGGCGGGTCAGCAACATGCCGATGTTGAGTAAAAAAATCACCGGAATAATGATGGCGCCAATTGCCGTGGCATACCCAACGCCAGAGGCCGGGCCAGCCCCTACATCAAGCACATGAAGATTCAGACCAAAACGTTCGATCATGATTTTTATCGGTGGGTTCAGGCTATCTATCGCCATGACGATAACCAAACCCATTCCGACAAAACCAATGCCCACCGTAACACCGGCTTTCACTGCCTGAAGCACCGGGATACGGAAGATAAGACCGATTAAGATCATAATGATGGGAACAAACACCGTCCCGCCAAGAGACAAAATGTAGTCAAACATAACGCCTCCTTATCATCGCTAGTGGTTGAGCAGCGCTTTAATTTGCTGCTTCAGCGCGTCATCGTTGATACCGGTCAACAGCGCCGCGCCATTCAGCGTGGGCACTCCATAATCGGTGGCGGTTTTCATGGACGTCACGATCAGATCGACGCCCCGGCAATTGAGCGGGATTTCGCTCAGACAGCATTGCGTGGTGGTAGCGGGAATGCCCTGTTGCGCCAGATAGTCCTGAAGCTTTTGGGCAATCATGGTTGAGGTCGACATGCCAGTACCGCATGCCACAAGGATCTTTTTCATAACAGAGGGTGCTCCTGAAGGGTGCCCGGAATGGGCTCAATGGGAAATGACTCAGGGCGCTGCTGCGCCAGAGCCGTCAGTAAATCGATGCAATGCCCCAGGTCGCGCAGGCTGGCGACTTCGGCGGGTGAATGCGTGTAGCGGCAGGGAAGTGAAAGGCTGGCGCAGGGGATACCGTTTTGCTCAACCTGAATATATCCCGTTTCGGTAATCACGCCGGGTGCCACCTCGCGCTGGACCGGAATGGCGGCCTCACGGGCCGTTTGCTCCAGCATGGCGATAAGCCGTGGCGGCGTAATCAGGCCAGCCAAAGTCCCGCGGCCGTGATAGTTCAGGCAGGTAATGCCCACGCCCTGATTTACGACCACATCGGAGTAATCATGCAGATCGGGCGTATCGCAGGACGGTGTAATATCAATGCCAATCGCCAGGTCCGGTTTAATGCGGGATAACACCGGGACGATACCGCGAATATTGAACTCTTCCTGAACGGAGGCGACCAGATACAGGGCGATGGACAAGGGCTGTTGCCTGATGCCCTGCGCCACGCCCAGCAGCGCGGTGCAGCCAAGCCGATCGTCAAGCGCTTTACTGCATACCAAATCGTTGGCCAGCATTTTCGGGGGGTTATAGAGCGTGATGGGCGTGCCCACGCGGACCCCCATTTGCTCGGCATCCGCTTTAGATTGAGCGCCAATATCAATCCACAGCTTATCGAGAGGGGGAGATTGAGTTCGCTCATCCGCTTTAGCGAAGTGATAGGCTTTAATTCCAATACAACCGGGCACCGGACCCTGTTCGGTATTCAGGGTGACACGCGAACCAGGCATGGTAATTTGCGCAGGCCCGCCTACGCGTTCAAAACGCACAAAGCCGGAAGATTCGATTTTGCGCACCATAAAACCGACTTCATCCATATGCGCGAAAACCATCACTCTGAGCGCATCCGGGTGTTGGCTGCCGTAGCGGGCAACAACATTCCCTAACCGGTCACGCCAGACTTCATGCGCAGTCGCTGAGAATTGTTGCTGCATATAATCGGCAAGCGCTGTTTCGTGGCCGGAAATACCATCGAGCGACAGTAAGGTGAATAACGTTTCTTTGAGATCGAAGGTCATGGCGCAACTCCAGTAAAATTCACTCATTTGTTGAGCGATTTATAAGCGGCGAATGACGTAATAAGTGTGATGAATATCACCTCGGTGGTGATAATTTGACTAAATCAAAAAGATATGTGATCGATATGAAGCTATTTCGCGCAGCTAAGTTGAGCGAATACCAGAAAGAGGGCCGTGATTCAGGCGGGAAACAGGCATAAAAAAACCCGCGTTAAGCGGGTCTTTTTTACAAAGCGACAACAGCGGGCGATTAAGCCAGTTTGTTGATCTGCGCGGTCAGGTTAGCCTTATGGCGCGCTGCTTTGTTTTTGTGGATCAGACCTTTAGCGGCCTGGCGATCCACGATCGGTTGCATTTCGTTGAATGCGTTCTGTGCTGCTGCTTTGTCGCCAGTTTCGATAGCTGCGTATACTTTCTTGATGAAAGTACGCATCATAGAACGACGGCTAGCGTTGTGTTTGCGAGCCTTTTCAGACTGAACGGCGCGCTTCTTAGCTGACTTGATATTAGCCAAGGTCCAACTCCCAAATATGATCTATATGGACAATTCAAAGGCCGAGGAATATGCCCTCTTAGCCCCGTTTTGTCAATGGATTTGTGCAAATAAGCGCCGTTAATGAAGCGACACTTGTTACGTAGTGATGGCGCAGGATTCTACCAGCTTGCGTTGCGCGAATACAGCCTTTCGGGGACAAAAATAGTAAAGGTTTGCCGCAATTCCTTATGATTGACGCTAAGTGCGCTAAAACAACCGGTTTCCGGGCGGTATCTGCAATCGTTGGTTAACCTTGAGAGCGGTACACGCTATAATCCGACGATTTTCACCCTGTTGAGCCTGTCATGAAGCTGATACGCGGCATTCACAATCTGACCTCCGAACACCGTGGTTGTGTCCTCACAATTGGTAATTTCGATGGCGTACATCGTGGCCATCAGGCATTGCTTGCCGGATTGCGCGAGGAAGGACGCCGCCGCAATTTGCCCGTGATGGTGATGATTTTCGAACCTCAGCCGCTGGAGCTGTTCGCCGCGGACAACGCCCCCGCACGGCTCACCCGCCTGCGTGAAAAGCTGAAATATCTGGCGGAATCGAATGTGGATTACGTGCTGTGCGTCAGGTTCGACCGGCGCTTCGCCGCGCTGACCGCACAGACTTTCGTCAGCGATCTGCTGGTGAAACGCCTCGGCGTACACTTTTTGGCGGTGGGGGATGATTTCCGTTTTGGCGCTGGTCGTCAGGGGGATTTCTTGTTATTACAAAAGGCTGGCCTGGAATATGGCTTCGACGTGACCAGCACCCAAACTTTTTGCCACGGCGGTGTGCGCGTCAGCAGCACAGCGGTGCGCCAGGCGCTGGCGGACGACGATCTGGCGCAGGCGGAAAGCCTGCTCGGTCATCCGTTTATGATTTCCGGTCGCGTGGTGCACGGCGATGAGCTGGGCCGCACCATCGGCTTCCCGACGGCGAATTTACCGCTGCGTCGTCAGGTTTCCCCGGTTAAAGGGGTTTATGCGGTTGAAGTCAGGGGGCTGGGCGATACGCCTTTGCCCGGCGTTGCTAATATCGGCACACGCCCGACGGTGCAGGGAATGCGCCAGCAGCTTGAGGTTCATCTGTTAGACATTGCAATGGACCTTTACGGACGCCATATAGATGTGGTGTTGCGTAAAAAAATACGTAATGAGCAGCGATTTGCCTCGCTCGATGAGCTGAAAGCGCAAATCGCCAGGGATGTCGTAACGGCCCGCGAATTTTTTGGGCTGGTTACCCGCCAGACGATGGGAAACAAGACCAGTTAGCCGGCTTTAGGCCTGTTGGTGTTAATCAAACCGAAATACGGAACCGAGAATCTAATGAGTGACTATAAATCTACCCTGAATTTGCCGGAAACAGGGTTCCCGATGCGTGGCGACCTCGCCAAACGCGAACCGGGAATGCTGGCGCGTTGGACCGATGATGACCTGTACGGCATCATCCGTGCGGCGAAAAAAGGCAAAAAAACCTTCATTCTGCATGATGGCCCTCCTTATGCGAATGGCAGCATTCATATTGGTCACTCGGTTAACAAGATTCTGAAAGACATTATTATCAAATCCAAAGGGCTGGCGGGGTATGACTCCCCGTATGTACCGGGATGGGATTGCCACGGTCTGCCGATTGAACTGAAAGTCGAACAGCTGATCGGCAAGCCGGGTGAGAAAGTGTCTGCGGCGGAATTCCGCGCCGCTTGCCGCAAATACGCGGCCGAGCAGGTTGAAGGCCAGCGCGCTGACTTTATCCGTCTGGGCGTGCTGGGCGACTGGTCGCACCCGTACCTGACGATGGACTTCAAAACGGAAGCCAACATCATCCGTGCATTGGGCAAAATCATCGGCAACGGCCACCTGCATAAAGGCGCCAAACCGGTGCACTGGTGCGTGGACTGCCGCTCTGCGCTGGCGGAAGCGGAAGTCGAGTACTACGACAAAACCTCCCCGTCTATCGACGTGACGTTCAACGCCGTTGATGCCGACGCGGTAAAAGCCAAATTCGGCGTGAGTAATGTGAATGGCCCGATTTCGCTGGTGATCTGGACCACGACCCCGTGGACCCTGCCGGCTAACCGCGCTATCTCCCTGCATGCGGATATCGAATACGCGCTGGTGCAGATTGACGGCCAGGCGCTGATCCTGGCGAAAGAGCTGGTAGACAGCGTGATGAAACGCGCCGGTATCACCGATTTCACCGTGCTGGGCACCGTGAAAGGCGATGCGCTGGAGCTGCTGCGCTTCAAACACCCGTTCCTGGATTTCGACGTGCCGGCCATCCTCGGCGAGCACGTCACGCTGGACGCTGGTACCGGTGCGGTGCATACCGCCCCTGGCCACGGCCCGGACGACTATGTGATCGGTCAGAAATACGGTCTGGAAACCGCTAACCCGGTAGGCCCGGACGGTGCATATCTGCCGGGCACTTACCCGACGCTGGATGGCGTTCAGGTCTTTAAAGCCAACGATCTGATCGTCAACCTGCTGCGTGAAAAAGGCGCGTTGCTGCACGTTGAAAAACTGCTGCACAGCTATCCGCACTGCTGGCGTCACAAAACGCCGATCATCTTCCGCGCCACGCCGCAGTGGTTCGTGAGCATGGATCAGAAAGGCCTGCGCGCGCAGTCCTTGCAGGAAATCAAAGGTGTGCAGTGGATCCCGGACTGGGGCCAGGCGCGTATCGAGTCGATGGTGGCGAACCGCCCGGACTGGTGTATCTCCCGTCAGCGCACCTGGGGTGTACCGATGTCGCTGTTCGTGCATAAAGAGACTCAGGAACTGCACCCGCGTACTCAGGAGTTGATGGAAGCCGTTGCCCAACGCGTTGAGCAGGACGGTATTCAGGCGTGGTGGGATCTCGACCCGCGCGACATCATGGGCGACGACGCCGACAGCTACGAGAAAGTGCCGGATACCCTGGACGTGTGGTTCGACTCCGGTTCAACCCATGCCTCTGTGGTAGACGTTCGCCCGGAATTCGCCGGCCATGCGGCAGATATGTATCTGGAAGGTTCTGACCAGCATCGCGGCTGGTTTATGTCCTCCCTGATGATCTCCACCGCCATGAAAGGCAAAGCGCCGTACCGCCAGGTACTGACCCACGGCTTCACCGTGGATGGTCAGGGCCGCAAAATGTCCAAGTCCATCGGCAACACCGTGTCGCCGCAGGACGTGATGAACAAACTCGGCGCGGATATTCTGCGTCTGTGGGTGGCATCTACCGATTACACCGGCGAAATGGCGGTCTCTGACGAGATCCTCAAGCGCGCCGCCGACGCCTATCGCCGTATCCGTAACACCGCGCGCTTCCTGCTGGCGAACCTTAACGGCTTCGACCCGGTGAAAGACAGCGTCAGGCCGGAAGACATGGTGGTGCTGGATCGCTGGGCGGTAGGCTGCGCCAAAGCGGCACAGGAAGATATCGTGAAATCTTACGAAGCCTACGACTTCCACGAAGTGGTCCAGCGCCTGATGCGCTTCTGCTCCGTAGAAATGGGTTCGTTCTATCTCGATATCATCAAAGACCGCCAGTACACCGCGAAAGCGGACAGCGTGGCGCGCCGCAGCTGCCAGACCGCGCTGTATCACATCGCAGAAGCGCTGGTACGCTGGATGGCGCCGATCATGTCCTTTACTGCCGATGAAATCTGGGGTTACTTGCCGGGCGATCGTGAAAAATACGTGTTTACCGGCGAATGGTACGACGGCTTGTTTAGCCTGGCCGGTAACGAAGCCATGAACGATGCCTATTGGGACGAGCTGCTGAAAGTGCGTGGCGAAGTCAACAAAGTCATTGAGCAGGCGCGTGCCGACAAGCGCATCGGCGGCTCGCTGGAAGCGGCGGTGACGCTGTACGCGGAACCGGAACTGGCGGCGAAACTCATGGCGCTGGGCGACGAATTGCGATTTGTCCTGTTGACCTCAGAGGCGCAGGTTGAAGAGTATGCACAGGCGTCCGCCGAGGCTCAGCAGAGCGAGCAGCTCAAAGGCCTTAAAGTGGCGTTACGTAAAGCCGATGGTGAGAAGTGTCAGCGCTGCTGGCATTACACCACCGATGTCGGCCAGGTAGCGGAGCACGCTGAATTGTGCGGCCGCTGTATCAGCAACGTCGCCGGTGACGGCGAAAAACGTAAGTTCGCCTGATGAGTAAACCGATCCTTTCAACAGGGCTGCGCTGGCTGTGGCTGGTGGTGGTCGTGCTGATTGTCGATTTGGGCAGTAAATACCTGATCCTCCAGAACTTCGCTCTGGGGGATACGGTGTCCCTGTTCCCATCGCTCAATCTGCATTATGCGCGTAACTACGGCGCGGCATTCAGCTTCCTCGCCGATAAAGGCGGCTGGCAGCGCTGGTTTTTTGCCGGTATCGCTATCGGTATCTGTGTGGTGCTGGCGGTGATGATGTATCGCGCCAAAGCGACGCAGAAGCTCAACAATATCGCCTATGCTTTAATCATCGGCGGGGCGTTGGGCAACCTGTTTGACCGCCTGTGGCACGGCTTTGTGGTCGATATGATCGACTTCTACGTCGGCGACTGGCATTTCGCTACCTTCAACCTGGCGGACACGGCAATCTGCGTCGGCGCGGCGCTGATCGTGCTGGAAGGTTTCTTTGTCTCGTCCGATAAAACTGCCCGGGAAAAGAAAAGCCATGAGTAACAGCGTACAGAGCAACAGCGCCGTCCTGGTCCACTTCACGCTGAAGCTGGAAGAGGGTTCCACGGCGGAATCGACCCGCAATAACGGCAAACCTGCTCTGTTCCGTCTGGGGGATGGCTCGCTGTCCCCTGGCCTCGAAGCACAACTGCTGGGAATGCGTGCGGGGGAGAAAAAATCCTTCACGCTGCCGCCGGAATCCGGGTTTGGCATTCCCAGCCCGGACATGATCCAGTACTTCTCGCGTCGGGAATTTATCGACGCCGGAGAGCCGGAAATCGGGGCAATCATGTTATTCACCGCCATGGATGGTTCGGAAATGCCTGGTGTGATCCGCGAAATTAATGGCGACTCCATCACGGTGGATTTCAACCATCCACTTGCCGGGCAGATCCTTCATTTTGATATCGACGTACTGGAGGTTGATCCGGTACTGGAGACGTTGAATGCAGATCCTGTTGGCTAACCCGCGCGGTTTTTGCGCTGGCGTTGACCGTGCAATCAGCATTGTCGAAAACGCACTGACGATTTACGGCGCGCCGATTTATGTGCGCCATGAAGTGGTGCATAACCGCTATGTGGTGGACAGCCTGCGCGAGCGCGGCGCGATTTTCATCGAGCAAATCAGCGAAGTGCCGGACGGCGCGATCCTGATTTTTTCGGCGCACGGCGTGTCCCAGGCGGTACGCAACGAAGCGAAAAGCCGTGATTTAACGGTGTTTGACGCCACCTGCCCGCTGGTGACCAAAGTGCATATGGAAGTGGCGCGCGCCAGCCGTCGCGGGGAAGAGGCCATTCTTATCGGCCACGCCGGGCACCCGGAAGTGGAAGGCACCATGGGCCAGTACAGCAACCCGAAAGGCGGCATGTATCTGGTGGAGTCCCCGGAAGATGTGCTGAAGATTACCGTGAAAGATGACAGTAATCTTTCCTTTATGACCCAGACCACGCTGTCCGTGGACGACACGTCTGATGTCATTGACGCGCTGCGCAGCCGCTTCCCGAAAATCATCGGACCGCGCAAAGACGATATTTGCTACGCCACCACTAACCGCCAGGAAGCCGTACGCGCGCTGGCATCAGAAGCGGATGTGGTGCTGGTGGTAGGGTCGAAAAACTCCTCCAACTCCAACCGTCTGGCAGAACTGGCCCAGCGGATGGGTAAAAAAGCATTTCTGATTGACGATGCCAGCGATATTGACGAGTCGTGGCTACAAGGCGCGGCCTGCGTCGGCGTCACGGCAGGGGCGTCTGCTCCCGATATCCTGGTGCAGAATGTCCTGAAGCGGTTGCAGGCGTTAGGCGGCGGTGAAACGCGTGAACTGACGGGCCGTGAAGAGAATATTGTCTTCGAAGTGCCGAAAGAGCTGCGTATGGACGTGCGGGAAGTCGAGTAATCGCTGTTCCGGGCCATCCAATAAAAATGCCAGACAATTTGTCTGGCATTTTTTTGGCTGAAGTCAGGCGTCGTCTTCATCCTGCATAACCGCGCTGCGTCCACCATCCATCACGATAGTGGTCCCGGCGATAAACCCCGCCTTATCGCTGGACAGAAACAGGCATAATTCGCCAACTTCGCGCGGTTCGCCAATGCGCCCGACCGGGTGCTTTTTGATGGTTTTTTCACGTACCGCCTGCGGGTTAGAGTGCGAGTCAAACCAGGCCTGGTTGCCCTCGGTATCAATAAATCCCGGCGCGATCCCCACGGTGCGAATATCGGGCCCCCATTCTATCGTCAGGCTTTGCACCAGCGACAGCAGCGCCCGTTTGCTGATGTTATAGGGCGCGCAGCCGGGCATAGTTGAAAACGCGTGATTCGACGTGATGACCAGAATCACGCCCCGGCTTTTTTGTAATGCGCTGCGCGCGCATTTCGCCAGAAACCAGTGGGAGCGCAGGTTCAGATCGAAATTATGCGACCAGTCGCTTTCTGAACAATCGATACCCCTGAAGACATTTTTACCGGCATTCGATATCACGACGTCGATGCGTCCGAACCGCGCTTCTGCTTCACTGACGAAATGGGCGATCTGCGCGGTTTCCGTCACATCGACTGAGTAATAAAAAAAACGTTTCGGGTAATGGGCGAGCAGCGCCCCAGCGAGCGGCGCGTTTTCTACGTCGGAATGCGCACAGCCAATAACGATGTCCCCCTGCTCAAGAAAGGTTTGGGCAATGGCATAGCCGATGCCCTGGCTTGCACCAGTGACGATGACAACGCGGGGTAATAATGAACTGGACATAAATACCTCAAACTTGTTATTTCACCATGGCGGCGCTGGATGAGAGAGAGTGATGCGGCTTCTGCCCGATATGGCGTAACGCCTCGCCGCGCATCAGATTGCGTTCAATATGCTCAAGCGAAATATTCTTCGTTTCCGGCACGAAGAGAAAAGTCAGCGCGATACAGATGACGTTCAGTACGCCATAGAGCCAGAAGGTGTTCGGGCTGCCGATGGTGTCGATCAGCGTCAGGAAGGTGGCGCCAATGATCATATTGGCTATCCAGTTCGCCATGGTAGAGCAGGTCACACCAAAATCGCGGCCCGCCAGCGGTTGTATTTCTGAGCACAGTACCCAAATCAGCGGGCCCGCGCTCATGGCGAAACCGGTAATAAATATCAGCAAAACGATGACGGCGATGTACTGCCCGGCAGGCGTCGCGATCCCGCTGTAAAACATGTATCCCAGAATGCCCATACAGATCGCCATCACACCAAAGCCCAGCTTCAGGATCGGTTTGCGTCCCCAGCGATCCACCAGCCCAATCGCAATAAACGTCGCCAGGACGTTGGTCAGCCCGGCAATCACCGTACCCCACATCTGCTCCCGGGTAGTGGAAAAACCGGCGATCTCAAAGATTTTCGGCGCGTAATACATGATGACCGTCATGCCGGTAAATTGTTGCATAAACTGCAACAGCACGCCGAGGTAGGTTGAGCGGCGAAAGTGCGCGTTGTGGCGAAAAAGCTGCCAGCCGCGCTGTTTCATTTTTACGCTTTCCCGAATCTGATTAAGCTCATCCATGGCTTCACTGTCCGAGTTGCGCAGCAGTTTAAGCACCCGGGCGGCGAGATCGTTTTTATTGCGCATCGCCAGCCAGCGTGGGCTTTCCGGTAGCGTGAGCACGCCGACGAATAACACCAGCGCCGGGAAGGTAATAATGCCCAGCATCCAGCGCCAGTGCCCGCCTGCACTCAGGGCGGTATCGGACAGGAACGCTGCCAGGATGCCGATAGTGATCATCAACTGATACAGCGAAATCATACTGCCGCGGATCCGCTCCGGGGCGATTTCCGACAGATAAAGCGGGGCGGTAAAAGACGCCACGCCCACGGCAAGGCCGAGAATAAAACGGGAAACCGCAAGCAACCCCATGCTGGTGGTAATAGCGCAGCCAACAGAACCTATTACGAACAGGACTGCCCCCAGCAACAGGCTTTTCCGGCGTCCAAGAGAGGAAGACATCGGTCCGCTACACAATGCGCCCAGCGCGGCACCAAACATCATTATGCTGACAACGATCTCCTGATGGTGACTGGTTAAGTTAAATTCGTCGGCGATAAACGGCAACGCGCCGGCAATAACGCCCATATCCAGACCGAAGAGCAGTCCGGCAAGGGCGGCCAGGAAGCAGACGAGGATAGTCTGCCTGTTTATTGGGTAAGGGTGGGGAGAAGTGTTCATGATCGTTCCTGCTGTTAGAGTCGAAAATAACGGGCGGGGACGCCCGTTAAGGCTGTTGGTACACATAGCAGTGCGCCGTCCGTCTCTGACGGCTGTGACAATCCCTGGCGCGCGGAAGTGATATACAGATCGGAAAGGGTCGGGCCGCCGAACGTACAGCTACTCGGCTGTAAAACGGGTAATGGCAGGCTATCCAGCTCGATGAGCTGCCGCCCATCGAGCTGATAGCGGACCAGACGGGACTGGCCCCAGCGGGCGTTGATCAACTGCCCGTTAGTGGTTAACGCGGAGCCATCCGGAACACCCTCAACGGGATGAACGGCAACGGAAGTCAGAGCGTTGGTGCGGCTATCGGCGCAGTAAAAGCGTTTGCGAAATGAATCAGCAAACCAGATATGATCGCCATACCAGTGCAGCGTATTGGGCACCCATTGCTGGCTGAGCAGGCGCTGCGGCGCGTTATCATCACGGGCAAGCCGATACCAGCTTCCCAGTGCTTTTTCTGCTACGGGATCCATGGTGCTAAACCAGAGCGCGCCATCCGGGGCGATGGCGGCTTCGTTTGGCCGGGTGCCCGTCGCCGTTTCGGGATAATCACAATAAGGTTCGACACCCCCTGATGCGTAATCGTAGAGGCGAATACCGCACTGGCTAACGATTAAAAACGTCTCTGGCCGTTGGGTCAGTAATACCGCGCTGGTAAAGGGCGGCATCTCACGTGCTTCCAGACGTTGATTCTCCATAGGCCAGTAGCGCAGCAGGCGTTGCTGTAAAATATCGACCCAAAGCAGCGACTGGCTTCTGACGCACCATATCGGGGTTTCTCCCAACAGTGCGCGATACTGACCCACGACGACAGGCGCATTAACGAATGGTGAACACATTGGCTGATTTCCTTAACGAGCGTACCATAGTGCAAGTAATACAAATTAACATTTCTTGTATGACAAGATGGTAGGATAAAAAATCAACGTGTTTTGTGAATCAGATCGAAAATAAAGCGGGTGATGGAAAAATGCGTCTATCGACATAGCTGCAACATTCCTCCGCAAATCGCCACGCAAGCGGCTTGAACGCTGTTAATGGAAGCCCGGAGCCGGTCACGTTGGTGCCCTGAATCTGTGATCCGGCTAACAGGTTACGCGCTGCCGACTACAGGTTAATCGATTAATCTGCCAGGATTGTGCTGTTGTTCTCCTCGGGCCGGAGATAAACATGAATGAGTTATTGATCCAACCCTTCCAGCTTGCCTGGGCAACGGGTGCGCTAAGTCACGGTCCCCTGATCCGCAAAACCACCCGTCTGGGGGATCTCACCGCTGTTTTCGCCGATCGCGACGCGATCCAACCGTCTGCCAGTCAACCCGCTTATGATGTCGACATGTTTGATACTCCTGGCGGTGAAGGCGAGCTGTATGTCGGCGTCACGCATCTTTACCCCGGCAAAGTGGGCCACGAATACTTTATGACCCGCGGGCATTTTCACCAGCGCCGTGAACAGGGCGAGGTTTATTTCGGCCTGGAAGGCGAAGGCATGCTGCTGATGCAAAACGAACAGGGCGAAGCGTGGACGGAACCCGTTTTTGCGGGCTCCGTCCATGTTATCCCTGGGTTTACCGCCCATCGCTTAATCAACACCGGCTCGCAAACCCTGCGCGCGCTGGCCGTGTGGCCGAGTATCGCCGGGCATGACTATACCTCGCTGCCGCACGGCTTTGCGTTGCGGGTGATGGAAGAAGAAGGGCAGGCGCGGATCAAGGCGGTTCAACATGGCTGATACAACCACGACGTACGGCCTGAATATGACCATACACCATCAGCCGCTGGGATTTAGCTACGGCGAAGACGTGATTGGGCCGATGCCGGAAGTGCGTACCCTCGACCAGATCCGCGCCTCGCTGCGCAACCCGGACTGTAGCGGGCCGGAAGCGGTATATGCCATTGCAATGGACGTTGCGCGGTTGCAGGATCGTGAAGAATTGCAAAAGCGCATGCTGCTGTTCGGCGTGGTGACCTATGCGGCGGGCCAGTTGGGCGATGAACCGGTGCGCAGCCAGGGCCATATTCACCGTATCAGCCAGCACAGCGGCTGGTCTCCGCCGGAGCTGTACGAAATCTGGCAGGGCAAAGCGATCATCTATATGCAGGAATTTGTGGAGGACGATCCGGGGCGCTGTTTCGCGGTGATTGCCGGGCCGGGCGAAAAAGTGCTGGTGCCGCCGGGATGGGGACACGCGACGATTTCCGCCTCTGTTAACGAGCCGCTGACCTTCGGGGCCTGGTGCGATCGCGAATACGGCTTTGAGTACGACGCCGTGCGGGCGCATAAGGGACTGGCGTGGTATCCGCTGGTGCAGGATAGCCATATCGTCTGGCAGCATAATGACCACTATAGGCCGGGGCGCTTACAGGTAATTACGCCGCGCCGCTACAGCGAATTCGGCATTACCGATGCGCCCATTTACCCGCAGTTTATCGACAATCCTGCCCGTTTTCAGTTCATCTCTAAACCCGATAGGGTCGCCAGTCTGTGGCACAACTTCCATCCATAAAAAACCGGGGCGCAGGCCCTAATGCCGATCAGTTAAGGATCGGTTGACCGATCCGGCAGTTGTGCAAAAATC